>JAGCBE010000102.1 GCA_017652345.1 Methanobrevibacter sp. | reverse complement strand
TTGTACAAACAGATAGATGGGGTGGTGAAGATACTTATGATAATGAATTAAAATGTTTTGCTATTATGAGCAAAGAAAATCCTTTAGTAATTTTTGAAGAATATAAAAATTATTTTCATTGTAAAAATGATACTTGTATTGAACTATACAAATGGTTAGAACATAAGACAGAACCATATAAACAGAAAATCCAGAAATTTATACAAGTTCAGAAAAAGAAAAACAAGATAGAGAAGGATTTCAAAAATGATTAAAATACTTAAATTTGATAGAGATAAAAATTGGATTTATGAAGAACTACCTGGTGATGATTTCAACATCTGTTCTATAAATTTTGGTGATGAAAAAAGAATAGATACTAAAGGTTCTTATTCAACTACAGAATATAGATACACACGAACAATTAGCTTTACCATTGAAAATGATAAAGGAGTACATTATACATTTGAAACTACTGGTCTAATTCATAACAAAACTACTTATAAGTTTGGTCAAGTTGGATATAAAGGAAATGAAGTTATTGAAAAAAAGGCTTTATCAATTTTCTATTTGGGAATATCAAGTGAAAACAAAATGATGATTTACAATTCATTTGTAGAGCTTGAAGATGATATGTTAAGAAGACTAAAAGATATAAAACAATATTTCAATAAAATCAACGAAATAAACCAAAAGATTCAAACTATTGAACAAGACTTTTCCGATGATACAGTATAACGAATTGAAAGAAGTTTTTAAGACTTTTGCTGAAAAAGGATTCACATTCCATAATGAAGGTTTTAGATTCAGCTGGAATTATGGTAAGATAGATAATCCGGCTATGTTTTCAATGTCTGTTAAAGGTACTTCAGTCTATATGGCATTTCATGATTTCCATTCAATTAGTGACTATTCAAGTTCTTCACCTATGGAATATTTTTCTAGCTATATTGCCATTGACATGACTAATAAAGATATGTTATACAGCATAATGGATTCTGCAATTAAAAAATATGGTGATATTATGAAAAGCTATAAACAAAGAATTGTTGATGCTCGTAAACACGAAATAGATAAGGATTTTACAAATGTATAGGTTAACTTATTCTGATATATCAATGAAAAATCCTATTACAAAGGATTTTCCTACATTGATTGACTGTATGGTTGAAATTTACAGTTGGACTGAAGAACTATTTTGGAGTTCAGTTATTGAAGTTGAAACTGGTAAAAATATGTACCATGCTTTATGCGATTTAATGCAGTCACGAGCCAATAAAGAAAGATATATCCAATATAGAAAAAAAGAAATTGAAAAGGATTTCGTATGACTAATACTGATAAAAGATTGTTCATTAATGATATCTGTTTTAAGAAATATGGAATGATAGAATCACATAGGGAATGTGATTATTTGTATAAATGGAGACGGCCATACGATTCAAACGATATTATAGCTTACGATTACTATTATGATAAGATAATGATTGCAACCAATGTTATATTTACTGACAATAATAAACCTTTATTCTGTCTTCATGAAAATATACAATTTGTAGAATTTGAATCTAAATTAGATGAACTTATGTCATATTATAAGAAAGCTTTGGCTTTTCACAAAATTAAAGACTTTCAACAGGATTTTGAATAAAAAGTTCAACCTTAAATAAAATAAACATAAACTTATTCTGTTAAGTTTATATTATTATATTGTACAACAAATCTTAAAAGTCTTGTTCCTCGGAGCGAACAGCAACTCAATGTGAGTATCGGTAGAGGGCAAGCCATGTTGTATAATGAAGAACCATTACACAATTGAACAGGACGAAAACTGTTTAAAAATGTTGTTCAGCGATGTATAGATTAACAATCTATACGGCCGCCTTGTGCAATACTGAATAGTTGCTATTAGCAGAAGTCCCAGTACAGGAAAACCGCCGGGTAAGTCAGTATGTAAGTCACCATCCGTCTAACGAAAATACAGTCAAAACAAAAATTCGTTAGAACGGCTTGTTCCTAAACCTAGGCAAGCCGTCTTCAAAATCCATATCAAACAAAAATTAATCAATGAAATGTTCACTTCGTGAACATTGACTTCTTTGAAGTCAATGAAAAATTATAAATAATAATGAAGGTAATTCAATATGTTATTAAATGAAGCATTAGATTTTTTAGATAGCATTGGTATTGCTGTTGTTGAAACAAATCAATATGAGAAAGACATTTATGATATTCAAGATTATGTCTTACATCATGCTAAATATGAAGGCATTTATCAAATGCAGATATTAATTGATTGGTTATCTCCAGATAATGCTGATGAAGATTGTTTCATTAGATGGATTCAAACCAACTATTCACAAGATTGTGACTTTAGAGATTTATGTGATAAATGCATTGTTGCAGCCGAAGAACATCTGAATAGAATAATTGGTAAAGGTACACAAGAAGTTATCTTTGAAAATCCAATGTACGATAATATTGTATAAAAAAATTTACAATTATTTAAGTTTAAACTATTGACAGGGTCAATAGTTTTTTCTATATTATGGATATAACAACAATCAAACAACGAGGTAACACTATGGCACAGATTCGCCGATACATCTATGAATATTATCGTTACAACCCGCAGCTTGGCACTTCTGTTCGTACCGATGATGTGTACGAAACCACTTTGAAGAAGGCTGAAAGAACCGCTAAGCGTCATTGTGATGATTACACTACTTATGGTTCTCTTAGTTTCAAGCGAATCATTCAGGTTTCTGAACCGATTGTTCTTGGTGTGGATGTTAGAGAAGAAGTTCGTACTTATGGTGATTATCCTCACGAAAAGGATTACAAGGAATATCGCAACCTTTATCCCAAAAACCATACCCCTGGTTGGGATAAGCTGACCAATCTCGTTGGAGAATAATATTTGGGAAAGTCTATGCAAGAAATAACTAAAGAAGAAATGAGAATGTTTATTAAATCGGGTAATGTTGGTTACAGCTTACCCGTATCTTTGAATAACATTATACATATAAAGTCCATAGGTGAAATGAAACAGATTCTAGAACAGGAAGAAGAAGATGGAGATGCTCCTTTTTCAATTTTTACTTATTGGGATTTCAATAAGAAACAGCCATTGTTTGATATAGAAATGACTAAAGAATCTGGCTCAGATGAAATTGTATATCTTCTATCCGATTATTCTCTATTTGGAATGTATTTAACATTAGATAAGAAAATATATACTGGTATGGAGAATACGATTAATTTCTATCATTTGACTGTGCCAAATACAGATTTGGTAAAATATTCATTTAACAATTATAAGAAAGCATTGATTAATAAGGATTTTGTATGAAGCTGTGTGGATTAGAACTTATTGATTGCGATAAAGCCAATAAGTTCGTTAAGATTATCAATAAATCAAATGAAATTGCTAAAGATTTCAGTGTTGCAGAAAATCTTTATGTTCCACAGTATGCTGAGTTTAGTTCGGATTGGTCTGAAAATATATTTTTGATTACCTTATTGAAGGATGATGATAAGTATCAGAACTATATTACTTTCATTGATTTGGATGATGGATATAGAAGTGAGAGTGGGTTAATTTCTTTCGTTACTGATACGCCAGCTTCCGTTAATATGCAGTACTATGACATTAATGTTACCATTGGAGATATTGACAATAAGGACACAGATTATGACCTAGTTCTGTATTATAAAGATGAAGTGTTATTTGCCAGTGGAACTGATGTAAGTGATAGCTATTATCCTTGTGGAATTTGTGACTATAATCCAGAAATCCTGAACAAGTAAAATTTGTTGTTACCTCAAAAGACCACCTTCCTAATGGAGGGTGGTTTTTCATATAAATACATTAGAAATAGAGATTAAGGAGTAATCTTATGAAAACGATTGAATTGAAATGGATTGAAGATGTGAATCATAATGTTGCAGAAGATGCTTATAATGGTTTAAAAGAATTGATTGCAACTGGTGTATTTCCTAACATAGAAGTAGAATGTAAAGACGATACATTGTACATTACTGGTGAAAAGGAAATTCTTGATAAAGTTGTTATGAAGATTCAAAAAGCCTATGTCAAGTATGGTCAAATAATGATTAAAGAAGCCCATCACGGTGTAGAACAGAAAATGCGTATTGAATCTTTTGATGATAATGTACAAGACATTTTCAACCATACTTTGAATGAATATGAAACTTTCAAAGAAAACTGTAAAGTAGAAAAACCAACGAATTACATTACTACATTGGGTAAATTCCAGTTTAAGTTCAATAAATTGAAGGAAGTTGCAAATAGAAAAGATAAGAAGATTATTCAAAACTATTTGAGTGAAATTGAAGAATTGTCTGAAAACTATGAAGAACCAAGATTAAAGCCTATCAAAGAAAATAATGAACATGACCTTTACAATGAAGAAATCAAGAAACAATTATCAAATCCAGCCAACTGGGGAATCATTGAAGATAAGTTAGATGAAGGTAAACTTATTGATGCTGCAGCATTAATGGTTTATAGTCAATTGGTAGATATGGGTTATAAGAACTTAGCACAGCAAATGATTTTAAATAACATTGATTATATAAATGAACATAGTAACGATAATCCAAGTGAATTGACCGATAATATCATAAAAAGATGGAAAAGACAAGAAAAAAGAAAAAACAAAGAATATGAAAAACTAAACAATGAATCATACGAACAAATAAATGAAGATAGTTTGGATGATTTTGATGATACTGAAATTAAAAAATCTATTAATGCACAGTCTGATGAAGTCAAACAATTTGTACAAACACAAAGAAATAATCTTTGGAATTATGCAAATGATAAAATGGATGCTTTATGCAAAAAATGTGATTGTAAGAGAAAATATGACGATATGCACTTCAACGATTGGGGTATTTCTGGTCGCAAACCAGGTGCTCATCTAGCTGTACAAATAAAAATCCCTTATGATATGTACAAAACATTATCTGAAAAAGATTTTTCAGATTGGTTCTATGGTGATGAAAATTGTCCTTTCATTCCTGAACACAAGTATGTTTCCATTTATACTCGTGATATGGCACCTGAAGTTATGATTGATTTTAAGATTCCTGAATATGTTGAACCAAAGAAGGTAAGAAAGCCTCGTAAACCAAGAGACCCAAATAAAGGTTATAAGAAACCAGATTATGTAAATCCAGATATGAATGGTGGAACTTATTTTGATGGTGATACTCAAGTTTATGAAATGCCTGAAGAAAACGAATCTTTTAATGAAGATTACAATTTCTACAAGAATCCATTTAGACAAATGACTGTAAAAAGAAAAAGAAAGTTAAGCAAAGATACATTCAATAAGAAATTCAGTGAATTGGTACAAACTTACGCAAATGCTGAAGACTTAGATTTAGAAGCTGCTTACGATTTAATTGCTGGCAATGATGAAATCTATGAATATATTGATTCTAATATGACTATTGAAGATATCATGGATAAGATTAGTGCTGGTGAAATCGTATTGGAAAACATGAAGATTGATGAAAGTTTCGTTCTTTCACCATCTGAATTGAAGAAAAAACTCCAAAGAGTTGCTTCCAAATGGGCATCTGAAAAAGGTGTAAAATTTGAAGTAGCATATGATGAACTTCGTAAAAAGAAATCAGTTAAAGATATGTTAGACTTCTATTCTGTTGATGAAATCATTGACGATTTGAAGAAACAGAAAAAAGAAGTAGATGATGAACTTGAAGATGCAATTTAAAGTTCATATACATACTTAAAAATATAAAGTTGGCAACCAAATGCCAACTTTTATTAAATTTGTTTAGTATGATAAATTTGGATGAAGATAAAAGATTTTCCGAAGAAAAAGAGATAACATCTCAACGGACCTGCATCAGGAACATTTAATCCAATTGCAATGCCTTTGGTTAGGCGAGCATTTCCACAACTTTTTTCAAATACATTAGTTGGCGTACAACCAGTATCAAAACCACAAGGTATTGCTTATGCAATGAGATTCCTTTATGGTGGTACTGATTCTGAAAATTATGACCCAATGAGTGAATGTTATACAATTGATGTAGAAAATGAAGAACAATCCATAGATGATATTCTTCAACAAGCTTGGAATAATGTTAGTGTTAGTGTACCTTCATTCAATAGTACATCACCATTTAAACAACCATACAAAGCACCAACAATTAAAACACAATTAAAAAAACAAAAGAGGAAAAGATGAGCGAAGCACAAAAATTCATAAAGACTGATGAAGCAATTGAAGCAGAAAAGATGTTAGAAAATGACCCAATGGAAGTCATTAAAGCTGCAGCTGAAGGTATTGGTTTGGTATTGAATGACCCCAAACCAAATTGCAAGCACTGTCATGGTAGAGGATATCTTGGTAGAAATGCATTGACTAGAGAACCTATTCCTTGCAAATGTATTTTCCCAAAATACGAATCACAGAAACCAAGTGACCCTATGATATTGCCACAGAATAGAGCTGAACGCAGAAAGGCACTTAAGAAAATGTCTAATAAGCAAGCATCAATTTATCTAAAAAATATTGATAAAGAAGACAATCAGAATTAATTTCTATATTTCAATTACTAAAAGAGGATATATTAATGGCTAAAATTATGAGTAATTTGTGGGTTGAACGGATTTAGACCACAATCTGTAAAAGATATGGTTCTTCCAAAGGACTTCAAGAAGTTTTTCAATAAGGTAATGTCTTCGGAAGAAATACCAAATCTATTGTTGTCTTCACCAACCCCCGGAACTGGTAAAACAACCATCGCAAAGGCAATTGTTCACGATTTGGGTGCAGAATGTCTGTATCTAAATGCTTCATCTGAAAACAGTATTGATGTTGTTCGTAACCAGATTGCTGAATTTGCACAAACAATGTCATTTAGTGGTGGAATGAAGATTGTAATTCTAGACGAAGCTGATGGTTTGACTCCACAATTCCAAAAAGCACTTCGTGCATTTATTGAGGAATTTCAGAGTAATTGTAGATTCATTCTAACCTGTAACTACATTGCAAAAATTATTCCTGCATTGCGTCAAGGTAGAACCATGTGCTTTGACTTCAATATGGGTAAATATAAAGATGAACTTGTTCCACAAATTGTTAAGCGTGTTGAAGGCATTCTCAAATTCAAGAAGATTGAATATGAACCAGATATTTTACCAAAATTGGTAGAAGCTTATTTCCCTTCAATTCGTCAAGTAATCGCAACATTACAACAATATGCAGAAACTCATGGCAAGATTGATTCTGAAATTCTGTCATTCAAAGATGTTGGTGATGATTTGGCAAATATGGTAATGGAAAAGAAGAAGCTATCTGATATTCGCTCATATATAGAACAACAGGGAATGTCTTATACAGATGTGTGCCACACATTGTTTGAAACATTCACACCAAAATGTAGCAAGAAAGCAAATAGTATTCAAATCCTTGCTGAGTATGAATATCGTTGTGGATTTAGTACAGATCCATCTTTACAGATTGCTGCAATGTTGGTAGAATTGTTTACTTGCGTATAATATGTTTGATAGTCAAAAGTTAGCATTTGAAAATTTCGTATTAGGTTACAAGCATGGTGTCTATGTGTTCACTAAAGATGGATGCCGTGCTTGTGAAGACTATAAGAAAGAAATAGAATGGATTAACAATTCTTATCTTTATTTTGTTGAAGTATTATTAGAAGAACAAAGAGAAGTTCTATCAAAAATTATTGATAGGACAGCATTCCCAATTACTGTGGGATATCTGGATAATCAAATAAAGTTTATTAGACAAGGAATCTTATTTGAAAAAGACTGGGCTGAAGTACATAAATTTTTGGAAACATTCCCACCAAGTCCATTGACTCCGGAAGAAATAAAGAATAGAATTGAAAAACAGAAAAATCGCTGCTTATTGACATATTATGCCATACCACAGGAAATCAAAGGACTTGACAGACAGGCCATTCTGAACAAAGGAATAGAACACAACGAATTTCCCATAGATATTGATTCAGTGTGCCCAGACTTGCCAGCAAAAGACCGAGAACGAATGTTGGAGGGTTGTTATCATTTTGCCAAGTTAGTTCTGTGGAAAGGTGGTGCTTATAGTAATTTCACAAATGACATTATACTTGGTTATACTATAAATAATCAGGAAATATCATTTATTGAAAGAGATTTGAGTGAGGTGAAGTAATGATTGAAATTATACCTATTAAGGAAAGAAACGAAAATCAAGTTGATACTGACAAGGTTTTCTACATTCCAAATGGTGAAAAATGTAATTCAATGACCGAAAAGTATAACTGGGCTATCAATAACATTATTTTGAAGAAGAAACAAAAAGATGAACTTATTTGTTTCAGACACGATGATACAGAAATTAGGTCTCCAATGGATGTTTGCGAATATAAGCTCAACAATTTATTTGCAGATAAGAAAATTGGTTGTGCTGGTTTGATTGGTACTATCCAATTGGAAAATAGCTGTACTTGGTGGAGTCCAAATAGAGATGTTAATGGTAGTGGTGCAATTGTCCAAGGTGGACTACGAGGAAAAGTAGATGCTCAAGGTAAACCTGTATTGGATGACAAAGGAAACCAAATCATTGAACAATACGAATATCCAATGAATGACCACCCAGGTGTTCACGATTATCTTGCAACTGTTGATGGTTGCTGTATGTTCTTCCCAAAGCGTGTATTTGAAGAAGGATTACGATTTGACGAAAATTTGAAAGAATACCATTTCTATGATTGCGATATCTGTTTGCAGTTATTAGAAAAAGGTTATAAAGTTTCAACAATAGATATTTTAGTAAAACATCAGAGTAGTGGTGTACCATCACCGAATTTTAGAGAACTTGGTCAAGTATTTTTTAATAAGTGGAATAAGAAGGTACACGGACAATGGCCTATTTCACGAATAACCAAATTCTATAACGATGATGACCAGCAAACAAATAATTAACGATATAAAGAGCAACTTCAATGAATTAAACTATACTATTTCTTATCAAGATGATTTACCGGTGAAAATGGTTGGAACTTATGAATCCACACCAATTTTCACTGTGTATTTTTCAGATGGTACAATTGATTTTGAAACTGTATATAAGAACATTAGCTATAAGAATTATATAAAACCTGAAGTAAACGATGCAGAGAAGTTTTTGATTGAAAGTAGTGGTGTTAGTTTTTATTACTATATGAACAGATCTCTGATAAAACAACTTATACCAAAACTTATTTTAGCATTAAAAAATTACTATATTAACAATAGAATGGAGAACCTTGAATATGATTTCAAATGCAGACGATAATGAACCAAAAAAACCAACTTTGTTTGATATGCTTACTATGATTGAAACAGTCAAAACACCTTGGAAAGAATTGACTGAAGACCAACAAAAAGCTTATGCACCATATATGATTAATAGGTTCGTAAGTTCAAAGGAAATCTATGCACCAGCTGTAGCTCAGATTGATACATTGAAATTGACTCCTGAACAGCATTATGCCATTATGTGTGAACTCGTTTCTAACACACATAGAAACTATTTTGACTATAAAGCATACAAGAAAAACAAGGAACCTGACAAAAACTACGATTTATTGGTTTGGGCATGTTCAAAGGAATATGAAATTGGTGCAAGGGAAGCCAAAATGTACCTAAATGATATGAAGTCTGAGGTTAAAGAGCAACTTATACAGAAATGGGAAGAACCATATAAAACACTGAAAAAGTCATAAATATAGTAAATATATTTTATGGAGAATAAAATGGCTAAATTTTTTAAAGATTTCATTAATGAAGCAACTGCTAGTGGTGGAAACCAATACAATTCTTCTGTAAAGATTATTCGTTTCTTGGAGAAGAAACTAGCTTGCGAATATTTTGATTACGATTGTCAGGATTATACCAACCAAGACGGCAATTTCTTCGGTTATTTGTTCATCAACAAGGAAGATAATTCTGCTATTCGTGTCAATTGGGAAGGTAACAAATTCAATTCTATCAACTTTTGGCAGTCTTGGAATTACAATGTAAATCCAACCATTGAAATCAAGACTAAGGGTCTTGGTCCTGGTGACAACCAATTTACTAGATTGTTGCCAGATATCGCTGACATTATTGCTCAAAACAATGCATTTGACAATACCACAGACGATGAAATTGAAGGCCAAATTGATGAAACTGAAGTAAATGAATCCGTATTGAACGAAACCGGTAAATTCCAGTTCAATGGCGAAATCTACAATGGTAAACAAGCTGTTGTTCGCAAAATGTACGATGAAGACAGATCCCTTGATGAAATCAAAACTGCTTTGAATTTGAATCCAAAAGCAATTAAGGAAATCATTGCAAAATACATTAAAGAACAAGGTGGTTCTGTTAGAGAAGTTGCTACAGCATTGAATGTATCAAATATTGAAGCCCGTGAATTGTGTGGTGAACATATTGATGAGGAAGGCAATGTAACAATTAATCCAGCAATTACTGTTTTGGATGGTTCTAAAGAAACCTTGACTCCAACCAAGCAAATCAAGACTACTCAAGAATATCTTGAAAATACCAAATATGCTGACCCAGACTTAGTCTTTGACGAATTGACAGATTTTGTCACCTTGATTGGTAAAGGATTGATGAACTCTTTGATTGTTACTGGAGATGGTAGCATTGGTAAATCATTCAATGCAGATAAAATTCTTGACCAATTCGGTAAGAAGAATGAAACCTGGGTTAAAATCAGTGGTAAACAAACATTGAAATCCATTTATACAACTCTTTGGGAAAACAAAGATAAGATTGTAGTATTTGAAGATTGCGATGGTATTTTCAAAGATGCTCAAATTCTAGATTTGTTGAACACCATATTTAACAATGGAAGTTCTAAAGATGTTGAATGGCATGAAAAAGATGAAGACTTCGTTTATACTGCTGACCTAGACGATAATGCTGAAATTGAAAATCGTGTACAAGACTGGTCTACCAACAATAAAGGTAAAGATGGTATTCCAAGTCACTTCATTTTCAATGGTGGTGTAATCTTAATTTCCAAATTGAAGAAATTGGATATCTTCAAGAAGGATTCTTCTCTATTGTCTAAATGTACTTGCATTGATATAATGATTTGTGCAGAAGATGTTTTGAAGAGAATGGAAACTGTATTGACAAATATTAGAATTTACAAGTCACTCGGTGCAAATGGTAATCCAAACAAGGAAATTACTGACGAAACATTGAAACAAGAAATATTTGATTTTATTAAGTCCGATGAATTTTTGAAGAATCCAAAAATTCGCGGTAAAGAAATCAATATTAGATTGTTTAACCAAGTTTACAAACTAAAATGGAGTGGTTTGGAAAATTGGAAAGAATTGGCTTTCTCTTGTGGTGCTTAATTCTAAAATAAATTAAAATGAAAATGGCGGTCTTAATGACCGCCATTTTCACATCACCAATCAACCAACTACAAAATAAAACTACGGATATTCGCCTTATCAAAGAGACGATAAGACTTAGTCCAAATTTCCTTTTCTACACCAGTTGCTGAATAGTCAAATGTACCAGTCTTCGGGGGAATGACATTTGTGGGAACCTTGTTACCAAAGGCGCTGAGAACCTTCTTCTGTTCCTCCGGTGAAAGCTTGTCAAGGTCAAAACCAGTAACCTTGTCGGTTGTGTCATGTACTACCACGATAGTACGGGTTGAAGTTTCACCATTCTTCTTTGTGTATTTGAATGTGCAAGTATTCATATTTCACCTCTCTTACATGAGTTTGTCAAGATCTTTCATATGTTCCACGATGGCAGTGTCCATATCGTCATCCAAAGGATATTCATATTGCTTGGCGAAAGTATAAGCATTCAATTCAATACCCTGTTTCATTTCAGAGGTAAGGCGAGAATACTTATAATGGATTGCAAAACTCTTCTTATTCGGAGTTTTAATCCAGAATCCAGAACCATTATCAACACGCCAAACATTCCAATCCTTCGGAAGTTTTTCAATAATTCCAGCCATCTTTTCAATGAGAAGGGCCTGTTGGCGAATGTGGTTGAGAGCAGTAGTATTATCCATAGTGTTACCTCTTGTTGATTGTTTCAATCATTTACATCTATAATATAGAATTTTATAGGTGTTCTGTCAATAGTTTTTCGTGTATTTTTTGTAAAACTTAATTTACATAAAGTTTAAACTATAACTTTTTAATGTATTTTTATATTGCAATTTTTGTAATTTTTTTCTATCATTTACAAAGTCATAAATATATCGTAAGTAAAACAAGGAGAAAAAATGAAGAAGATATTTGGTTTGTTTTTGTTTCTCTCAACATTTGCAATAGGTGCAGATGTAAAACCATTCGTATTTAATGGTGTAGATAAAGATTCAGCCACACAACAGGAAGAATATAATTACATGCTCAAATATAAGCTGTTTGGGCGTGATTACATTACAATTGGTAACGATGTAGTCATTCAAGATGAATCTGGTTGGAACGGTACGGCTGGATATATGACTGCCAATGCTCGTTTGAGTTTGGGTGGTCCTGTATTGGTAAATGGTACTATAACTTATGGTGACCAGCCAACATTAACATCTGGTCCTGTTCGTGCCCAATCATATACTTATGGTAACCAGAATGGTGCTTGTATCAATGGTTATGTTTGTTTAGACGATGTTTCAAATTCAAAGGTAAATCATTGCGAAACAGGAATGGTTTATAATTCGTCTTCACAGGTTTGTACAGACAATGTACCTCCTGCTCCAAAGAATCTATCCATACCAACAATTACATGGCCTGATACCATTTCACAAAGCATTATCTTTGATAGCCAGTTGAATGGTGATATTAAGACCATTGTTGTTCCAGATGGTAAAGACCAATATGACATTTATCTTGATACTATCCAATTCAAACTTGACCACCAAAAATTGCAGATTGAAATGCAAGACGGTGGTAGATTGACTCGTATCTTCGTTAAACATTTCCTTTATCATGACCACGGTCAAATACAAGTAGTTTATAGAACTGATTCAACCAAATATGAACTTACACAAAATGATTATCGTGGTAATGTGATTATCTACACTGACGAAAGCATTAGCATTGAACACTCCGATAATTCCATTATGCAAGGTACTATGATTTCTACCAAGGAAATCTATCTTGCTTGTAATATAAATTTCGCAGGTCAATTGCTTGCTAACCAATTGAGAATTGGTGATACCTATAATGGTAAAAACTTTAGATTCGTTAAGTTTGACCCTGATACCATTGATGTTAAATTGGATAAGTATGGTGGACTTCGTGAAAATGATTCTACTGTTGTAATTCCTATTGAATTGAGTGATACAACTGACATTAATGTGTATTTCACCTACTGTATTGATTTGAAAGATGGTGTAACAATTGATGATTTCAATATTCCACCTTCATTCCCATTGTGCAATAATGGTGAAAGCAAGAAAGTTTCTATTCCAACAGGTTCTAAAGTACCAAACATTCCTATTCAAGTGAATGTTAAGATTGATACATTGACAGAACCAAACGATGTATTGGTATTGAAGATTACTGATATTTCCGGTGCAATTTTGCCAAATGGTAAGACTGATGGTGAATTAAAAATCAAGATTATTGATGCACCTAATTCACATGTAACTTTTGATACTACTGCAGTATATAAGTTTGAAGAAAATAAAACTGGTGTAGTTGATTTGATTAAAGTAATCAATGCAACACCAACCACAAGATTCGTACTTGATTCTGCATATACAGATAGATACACATTGGATTCAATTACAGGCGAATTGACACTTGTTGCTAATCCATTAGATTACGAATTGTCAAATGTTGATGTAATCAAAGTAACATTGAAAGATACCGGTGATGTATCTGTAACAAGAAACATTCCTATTACAGTGGTTGATGTAAATGAAGCACCTACTCTAAACGATACCACAATCGTATTGCAGGAAAATGTACCTATTCCTTCTATTGTTGGTACATTGGTAGCAAATGACCCAGACAAAATTACTAACTTTAGACAGAATGTATTTGAACTTGTAGAAGGAAATTCCAATTTCGGAATTGATAAATCTGGTCGCATTACAGCAACAAAGATATTCAATTACGAAACAGATTCTACTGAATACAAATTGAAGGTTAAGGTCTATGATAAGAATGACCCAACATTGTGTGATAGTGCAATTGTAACAATTAAGATTGGTAATACAAATGAAGGACCCCAATTTGCTGTAGACGATACAACATTCCATGTACCTGAAAATACTGTTCCAGGAATAATTGGAAATGTTGCTGCAACAGATGAAGATGGTGATACAATTACTTACAAGATTATTGGTAATGTACCATTCACTATTGATTCAGCTGGCAATATCAGTTCTACAAGAGAATTTGACTATGAACAAGAAACCGGATTTACATTCAAGGTTGTTGCAACTAGCGAAGGTAATTTGACTGACACATTGAAAGTCAATGTGGTGGTTGATAATGTAAATGAACCTGTACATGTAAACGATACAACATTGGATGTATTGGAAAATTATACAGGTCCAATTGGTAAAGTAGAGGGAAAAGACGATGATAGAGAGTCTGTTAAATATAGTCTTCGTGATAGTAATGACTACCATATTGATAGTCTCGGCAATATCAGAATAGTTACACCTTTGGATTACGAAAAGAAGAAAACTGATACATTGATTGTTGATGTTACTACTCCAAGTGGTGATAAAGATTCTGCTATTGTAATTATTAATGTTCTTAATGTAAATGAAACACCGGAACTACAGCCAAATGATTCATTGACTGTTCCTGAAAACTGTAAGAATTGTGTTGTCGGTATAATTACTGCAATTGACCCAGACGATGACCCAATCAAATATACTGTGAAGGAACCAGGATTCACAATAGATTCAAATGGTGTATTGACTGTAACTAATCCATTGGATTATGAAAAGACACCTGTTGTAACCATTACTGTAATCGCAACAGACCCAAGTGGTGCTGGTGATACAGCAACATACAAAATCAATGTAACAGATGTCAATGAACCAGTACATACGAAAGACACAACTTGTAGTGTTAAAGAAAACTATACAGGAAATGTTTGTAAGATTCCTGGTACTGATGAAGATGGTAAGACACCAACTTGGATTGTAACTGATACAACTAACTATTCAATTGATTCTACTGGACAACTGGTAATTAAGAATCCAATTGACTATGAAACAAAGACTAAAGATACAATTCAAGTCATTGTTACTGATGGTGAATTTTACGATACCGCAACTGTCATTATCAATGTGATTGATGAAATTGAAAAACCAACAATTACAGAAGTTGATGACAAGCCAAAAGTTGATACAATTAAGACAAATAATCCTGACCACAAGATTGAATACAATATTTGTGAAGGAATCAAATGTGATATTGATAGCATTGAAGTAAAGGTTAAGAAAGATACAACTATCAAGGTTTGTAACACAAAGAAAACACTTTGTGATAGTGTGGTAATTCTATTCAATGATGCTCCACCAGTTGTTACTTTGACAAATGCAAAATCAACTGATGCTTTGATTGACTATATCACTATTGAAGAAGTCAAAGACGATAAAATCTATGTAAACAAGAAAGATAACCAGATTATGGTTACTGTTAAAGACACTGTTCACCATACAGAAAAACATTTTGAAATTGAAGTAACACTTGATACCATTCCTACTAAGGATATTAAACTTAAAGAATACAATTATTTAATTGACGATACCAAAGCAACTATCACTCCAATTGGCAATAATAAAGCCGAAAAGATCGAAGTTATCAAGGACAATGGTACTGAAATTACCATTAAACAATTGATTGATTTGAAGACTGGTAAGCCAATTGATACTGTACAGATTGTTACATATACCAAGAAGGTAAATGGTAAAGATGTTGTTGTCACATATCAAACAGATAATTTGACTGGTCAAAAGGTTAGTGATTATGAAATTTCTTACATGATTGATTCTTGTACAAAGGTAACTTACAATGTAAATGACAAGAAACAAATCGTGAAGAATAAGGAAGGAAATATTGGATATACTGTTACCTATGACTATACAGATGATTTTGGTAATAAAGCATCTGCTAGCGTAGAAATTGTGTACGATGATATTCCACCTAAGGTTGAAATTCTTGACCCAACCAAACAACAGAAATTCAATACCAATGCAATCAATGTTAAGTGGACTGTCAATGGTATTGTACAAGATACTTTGACATTGCAAAGATTGGAAAAAGGACCTAACCTAATCATTCGTAGATATGTTGATAAGGCTGGTAATGAAAGTGCTGATACCGTATTCGTTCTAATGAGTGAAGCAAAAGATATTGACATTCACATTATCCACCCTGTAACTATGGTTGATAAGGATAAAGTTGATGAATATTATTCTGAAGGTCACCATTACAACCCAGACAAACCATATAAGGTTAAAACTGTAAAGCCTGGTAGTGATAGTTTGCCTGAAACAATTGGTGTTGGATTGTTGGTAGATATTGCATTACCTTCTGTATCTGCAACTGGTGGTTTGGCTACATTGGATGACATTGTAAGAAATGGCAAGATTCCTGTAGACGATAAAGGCAACATTGTTGGTGCAAGTACTAAGGGTATTCCTGTTGAACAATATGTAGACGAACATTGTACAGACGATTTCAAGAAGGACTTCAAGAAACACGGATTGAACATTCCATTGTACGATGTTACCTATTACTTACATTTGTGGGTCTATACCAATAGAGCCAACTATGTAAATGATTTCAACATTGAATACACTCTAAATGACCAGGATGTGGTCACTGAGGCCGGAACTGTACAAATGGTTATAGATTGGTTGGCTGATAAAGATGGCGAAGTGAAGGCTAAGAATCACAAAGCACTTGGCAGCGAGGCCTACATTACTAGATTGTTCAGCAAATCTGTCGCAAAACACCGTTGTGACTATAAGGAACAGGTCAAGGGTGATAGAACTGTTAAGAAAGAACACAATATGAAGACCTTTGGTTATAAGAGACCAAAACACAAATAATTCTAAATTAAAGATTCTAAATGAGGTGCCTAGTTGTCTAGGCATCTTTTTTATAAATAATATAAAACCATTTAGAGGATTTATATGAAATTAGAAGAAGCAAAAGAAATCTTGAAAGAAAATAAGTATATGCTTTTAAATGAAACTACTGCTATATCCGCACCCGAAACTATATTAGGAATGTGTGTATTGAAAGCATTGGAAAAATATAAAGATAAGGTTCGTGAACAAATTAAATCAGGCGAAGCTTATGGAGATAAAGACGATGTTGAAGCAGGTGCACTATGGTTAAGAAAAATTGAAGAGGCTCAAGAATCACTTGAAGAAGAAGATTTTGGTGTCGCTATACTTAAAGTACTTGGTCTTGAAAAATTTAATCCATATTACCCATAATAATAAGTTTAAACAAATACAGAAAACGAATGGTGCTTTTAAATGCACCATTTTTTGTTATATTGTTCACAAATAGAAAATAATAAGTTTGTGTTAAAACTAAAAAGTTAAAAATAATTTACAAACATATTTTATTTCTATATTTTAATCGTTGAAACACAACAAACAACATAAATTAAACAATTAACAAGGAGTGAAACTATGTTGAAGAATAGTTATGTTCTAAATCCAAATGACAGTGCAACAACTTATATTGTTACAACTGATACAGTTCAATCTCGCAACCGTAGACAGGTTAAGTCCACCGAACCAGTTCGTTCCCATGTGAATGTTCAGGTTGCACAGAAGCGTTTGATTCAACTTTCCGATTGGGAAGCACAGGTAACAATGGCAGCTGAACAAATTATTCGTAATAAGAAGGTCATGTCAGATAATGACAAGGCTATTGTCGCTGTTGCTCGTTCTATCAAGGAGTTCTATCTTTAATATGAAGAATATTTGGCGAATTACAAAGTACAGATGTGATGTAACTGGTACACCTTATGGTGAACCAATTCAGTCACTATGTTATACAAAGGAACTCATGGAATCTTACAAGAATCCAAAGTTCGTTTTGAAAATTGAAGAAGAAGATGACCACAATAACTGGAAGGTTATTTGGGAACGAGGTGATAGATAATGCGAGCTACAGGTAATAAAATATTTCTAGTTCAAGAAGAATATAAGTCCGATAGTGGCATTATTGCACCATTGAAGAAACAGGGCTACGATGTTTTCAAAGTAGCTGCTGTTGGTCCTGGTGAATGGAATGTCTTTACCGGTAAACTTATTGAACCATGTGTAAAAGTTGGTGATAGAGTAATTGCTGATGTTGCACTTGCACCATCAATCACAATTTACAAGGGTATAACAAAGACCACATATCGTGTTGTCGCAGAAAAAGATATCCAAATGGTATTAGACGAAGACGATAAGATAACAGCATAAGAGGTAGATATGGCAAAGCTACTTGATGATAAAATGTTGTTAAAAAATCTTACCGAAACCACTGCAGGTGGACTATATATCCCACAGATAGTTCAGATTGCTTATTCATTGTTTGAAATAGTGCAAATGGGTAAAGGACACTATGACAAACGTATTGATAAAGTAATTCCACTTCCTAAGGGATTGAAAGTTGGTGACCGAGTATTGGTTAATGTTGGTGTTTTAAAGCCAATAGTAATCAATGGTGAAAAACTTTACACCTGTCCAAATGCAGAAGAAGCCATTTTGATTCTTGATGATGATGAAAGAATAGCTTAATAGGAGATAGTATAATGACAAAGAAAATATTTGGTATAACCGTATTATCAATTGTTCTTTATACTGTCATTCTAGCTTGTGTTGGCTTGTTTGGTGATACCATTCAGAACTATTCCATACATTATAGTCTTATTGCTTTAAAGTATGGTTTGGTTTTGTTTGGTTTTGCTGTAGCTTTATTCTTGCCTTGGCGAATCCATAAAGCATTGATTCAGCGTGCTGAAGAAAAATATCAGCGTGAATCAACAGCAAAAATTATTGCCGCGGCACAAAAAGAAAAAGAAACACAAGAAAGTATAATCAATGTGTATAAACAAGAGGATGCAGTATAATGCAAACATTATTAGAAGAAGTAAATACACCAAATCATTATCGTACACATGAAAGTGGTCTTGAAGCAATTGAAATTACTCGCTATCTAATTGGTGATTTGTCCAATGCTTGGAAATATGCCATGCGATATGAAGACAAAAATACACCAAAGAAAGATGTACTAAAACTTTGTTGGTATCTAACCGATTTTAAGAACAACTTCATTGACGAAAATAATGAATGTACAGCAAACATTGATGTTCCAGTATTCGTTAAAGAAAGAATGTTGAAGGTCATTGATACAGAACCTGTAGTGGAGATTAGAAATGCATTTAATCAAATCTACACAACTGTTTCGGCTGGTGGATTGTTATTTCCAAAAGCTTATGACAAGACAATATCTGACTTGAAAGTATATGCTGAAACATTAAAATAACCATTTACTATTGACAATCAAAATTTGATTGTTATATTGTAAACAAAATTTTACACATAATCAAAATCTCTATATTGAGAAGGAAATATAAAAATGGATAAGTTAACTATTACAAGTACAAAGATTCTACCTATTGAAAATGGCATTGGTGGTTGTGTTGCTATTGCACAAATGACCTTTAATGACGCTTTCAAGTTGACTGGTATCAAGCTCGTTGAAAAGAATGGTAAGCGCAATATTGTTTATCCTCGTAATATGAGCAACAAGCAGAAGAAATCATATTTCTTCCCTGTCAATAAGGAAACTGCTGCGTTCATTAACGATAGACTTTGGGCTGATTACGATACTGAAACCAAGTAATATCAATGAAGAAGAAAAAGCAAATTATAACGCCTAATCTTCTTCCTAATAAAAAGAAGGAGATGCTAAAGATAATGAATGACCCCAATAAGTTAAAAGAGGTCATGTCATTTATCAAAGCATCTTCTGATTTATTTGATAAATCTAAAACCGTCAAATCTACTACTATGATTGATTGGGTAGAGCGTTGTATTATGATTCTACCTGATGATGTGGCAGATAGAGACGGTTTTATTTCAGCTTTTAAAAACTTTGTAGATAACTACGGAGATAAAAATGAATCTACCAATGAACAATAAAAGCGTAACTACTAATGAGCTTGTTAGAACAGTCATTTGTTCTGTTCTAGAAGATGTTGATTTGAACTTTGAAGATTACGCTAAACTATATGTAAAAGACTATAACGATTACACTGAGAACGAAAAACTTTCTATTGAACAATGGAAGTTTAAGATTTTTAGTAAACTCAATTCTGTTCTTAAAAAAGAGGGTTTGCTAGAAAATGATTAAATTTGAAATTGGTCATACATACAAAGATAACCATCGGATCTGAATACAAATTCCTTGGAATGAATGAAAACAATATTGGTTCATTTCAATTTCGCAATGCTATTAGGAAATACAGAATCCTTATGTATGCTGGCGTTGAGGCAGCCGCTAATATGGATGGAATACAATTTGTTAGTGGCAAGAAGGAATCACTCTGGGATGAAGAGATTGATGGTATCAGTCTAGATAGAACAGCTTATTTTAATAAAAATGGAGAATCTTATGTCAATCTCTTTAAAAGACACCAAGAAGAAAAAGAATCCAAATAAGAAGAAAATTGAAAAGAAAGAACCAATCAAACCAATGAAGAAAAAAGATGCTATTGAACAGCCAGAACTAACACCTGACCAAGTGGAAGCACTTCAAGAAGGTGAACCAAATGCAATGGCTCAACAGCAGATTAATCCAATGATTATTCCTGATTTCTTTAACAACATTCGTAATAACTACTATGTTGCTAACAAGATAATCTGGATTGCTGGCTTCATTGAATGGAATCTTATTATTGAGGCAATGCGTAGATTGAATTTCTACGATGATGGTACAAAGGACCCAATTACTTTGTATGTCGCTTCTCCTGGTGGTGAATGTGATGCTGGTTGGGCATTAATTGATATGATGGAAAAGATTAAGAAACACGGTGTAGAAATTAGAACTGTTTGTGCCGGTAGCTGTTCTTCTATGGCTGCATTGATTTTGGCTGCAGGTTCTAAGGGTTCCCGTTATGCTTTCCCTTCATCTCGTATAATGATTCACCAAGCTGGTATTGAATTGACTGGTGGTAAGTTAGACGATATTGCTAACACCACGAAGGAACTTCAGTATTGGACTGATATTTCTGCAAAATATCTTGCCAAAATCACGAAGAAACCAGTTAAAGATATTGAAAAAGAACTTTGTTATGATAACTATATGTCTGCCAGTGAAGCCAAGAAATTTGGAATCATTGACAAGATAGATGTTTTTATGGCATAAAATGATTTCATTGCAAGAAATTAAAAATAGACTTAAAGACCAATATGGACTACAGGATGTTTCTACATCTTGTGGTCTTTTTGGTTCACAAAGTCTTATGAATGAAATTGCTGATAAAATGATTCAAAATGCTGATAAAGTAGCAGAAATTGAAGAACAAGTTGGACAAGGTGAAGATTTCAGATGCTATTTTACTGACAAAGCTATGTTGAAAGAATTTGTCAAAATGCATGAAGAAGATGTTGACTCATTTTATAGGATTCTTCGTAAAGAAGAATTGTTCTTGAATACTATATTGAGAACATTTGGTATGGGTAATATGATAATTTCATTAAATCCAGATACTTTGTTGCGAAATCTAGACGAACTGGATGATGAAGATGAAGATATATAAATAAAACATTATGGATTATTATAATATGAATTTTCGTGATTTTATTAACCCGCAGCGTAAACAAGTTCAAAAGGTTGAAGAACCAATTGAAGAACTTGAAGAAGAATATCAGGAACCTGTTCGTAAGGTAGTGAAGCGTGTTCCACAACCAATCGTAGAAGAATACGAAGAACCCGAAGAACCAGACTATGATGAAGACGAAGAAGACGAATACATTGAGGAACCTGAAGAAGAACCAGACTACTATGACCAACCTGTAGTTCCGGTTCGTCAAGCACCTCGTATTACTCAACATCGTCCACAAAGACCAGTTCCTCATCCTACTGCACAAAGAGTTCCACCTAGAAAACCAAAACCACAGCATAGACCTGGTTATGCAATGCCAGATGCTGAATTTAGAAGACCATTGGCTGTTTCTCAAAAACAATTAAGAGAAAACACCATTGAAGGTACTGCTAATTCATTGACCGAAGCCATTAAGCGTAAGGTTGATACTGTGTTTTATCGTTTTGGTATTCAAGGTTTGGAAAAATTGGATGAAAAGATTCTTGATACGATTGAAGAACTTCAATACCCAGAACCAAAACCATTAAAGAAACCGTTAAGAGAAATGAGAAGAGCACCTGTTAAAAAACCAGTAAAGAAATATCGTCCTTTACCATTGGAAGATGTACCTCCTGTACCAACTCTTCCTGAACCTGAACCGGTTTATGAAGAACCAATCTATGAAGAACCAATCGTAGAGGAAGAACAAATAGTTGAACCTGAACCAGTTGAAGAAGTGGTTGAAGAAGTACAAGAAGTTGTACCTCCACCTCCACCACCAAAACCGGTTAAATTAAGTCCAAAACCATCATTCTTGAAACCTGTAGAATTACCAAAACCAGAACCAAAGGTTGAAGAATCTACCGGTGATGATGAAGAAGATTTGATTAGGGCAGCTTACAATGTTGATTTCACACCAGAAGAAGAAAAGCACGAAGATGCTGTATCTGATGATGAAATGTGGAATACAGTGGAAGCAATCTTGGAAGCACAACCTTCACAAGAATTGGTACATGAACCACAAGGTACAAGTTCATTGCCTGCACCACCACCATCCATTGACGAATTGCAAGAAGCTGAACCTGTTATTGAAGAACCACCTGTAGAACAACCAAAAAAGCGTAAAAGAAAACCAAAAACTGTAGAGGAAAATAAAACTAATGAAGAAAACTAAGGCTAAATGCGACAAAATAGAAAAAACTAATCCATCAGAAATCATAGTTGAGGGAACAGTCATTGAAGCGTTCCCAAATGCTATGTTCAATGTGGAACTTGACAATGGAAATGTTGTGAAATGTACTGTATGTGGCAAAATCAGAAAGAACAATATTCGTATTCTACTAGGTGACCGTGTGCAAGCAGGTCTATCAATCTATGACTTAACTAAAGGTAGAATCATTTATCGTCTAAAAGACACGAAGGTATAATATGGAATTACCCAAATACAAAAGCAATAGAAGATTATCCTGGGATGAAATATGTCAAGATTTCCCCGATGTAGCAAATCAAATAGTTCGTGAAGACCAGTGGCGTCCATTTGAACAAAAACCGGATTTCTCGGAAGTGGATAATAAACTAATGCAATGGGTACCGGAAAAAGTTCGTGAACGGTAAAGAAGATGAACGAATTGACACTATAATTTTGACTAAATGAATGAAAGGACCTGTAAAGGTCCTTTTTTAATAAATAGTATATATGGAAGTTGAAGTTGAAAATGTGAAAAAACTATGGAAAAGACTTGAAGAGAGTTTGTCTGATACAAATTCCCAAAAAGGTTTACATAGATTGGTGAATAATGCTGAAATGTTGGCTGCTTATATGGAATCCAATAATATCTTGTCAGAATCAAGTCAAACATTATTGGATATGGAACACGCTAACAAGAAGATAAATTTATCCACTCATAACAGAAGTGTAGACAATGCCATAGTGTTTATTATTTTGAAAGGTCTAACGACTTTACCAACCCAGACTAAAGCATTCAGACTTGGTCTAATTGACAAAAGTGGTAAATTGATTCGTAAACCAAAGACCGAAGCTGAACATCAGAGTATTAGTAATTTGGATTTATTGTTCTATAAGTTAAGACAATGGTTAGCACCTAGAATACAATATCTTAGCAGTATTAGCTGGATTAAAGGTGTTATGAACGATGTTAGAGCACAGAATTATTTTGGTAACTATGAAACATTATCTAGACAGTATGCTGTAAGAAAAATCAACGATGAATTGTACAAGATTTTACAACATTAAGGAGTTATTATGGCTTGTCCTAATTGTACCGGTTTAGAAAATTTGTATGGATTTCATTTAGAAAGAAATACTTACTACATGACACAAGTAAATGAAATCAAAAAATGTTGTCCCTCCAAAGTCTATGTGACAGATTATACCAGTACTGATGTATTCTTTACTTGTGAAGGTAAAGAATTTAAAATGAACAAGAGAGAATTTTATAAAAGTTCTTGGAGACTCTACGATAGTTTCTAAAAATTATGAAGATGTCCCTCTGCTAAAGCAGAGGACTTTCCAGCGTGACTTGTAGTCTTGCTACAAGTTATGACTGGTTCCTGCTCAAGGTTTGTAACCAAACCAGTATCAACAGGCTTAAGAGATTCATCTCTTTCCGACCTTCCATTGGTATTTCTACTTAAAATTCTAAGACCTTCATTAAGGATGTTAATGGCAGCATTTTCATCTCTATCTAAATAAGTTCCACATTCAGGGCAAGTCCAGAAACGTTCTTCTAGTTTTAGACCTTTATATTTGAATCCGCAACAGTGACATAACTTGCTAGAAGGATAGAATGTTCCTATCTTTACATATTGCCTATGTTGTTCGTTTGCTTTGTATGCTATCATATTGAAGAAACTTCCAAATGAAGCATCTTGAATACTTTTAGCCAACTTATGGTTCTTCAACATACCTTTAACATTCAAGTTTTCAGATACGATAATTTGGTTTTCATTAACTATCTGTCTACTTATTTTATGTTGAAAGTCTTTTCTTTGATTTTTAATTTTTTCGTGAAGTTTAGCAAGTTTCAACTGGACTTTTTTGTAGTTCTTACTAAACTTTTTGCATTTACTTAAAACTCTTTGTGTTTTCTTTATTTTATATTCAGTTTTTCTATAATACTTAGGATTTTCTATAACTTCGCCAGAGTCAAAGATAGCAAAGTCTTTAATTCCAAGGTCAAATCCGCAAACATCAAACTTAGGTTCTACATATTCAGGTTCTAGTAATTCACAACAAAGACTAGCAAAATATTTGTTAGTAGTAGTTTTCTTAATTGTTATGTTATAAATGTGTATTTTAGACCAATCTGTTACATTATAGTTCCTGAATTTAATTAGACCTAATTTTGGAACTTTAATATGTTTTTTATTTTCAATTCTAATATCATAACCTTTAGAAGTCTTTGTTGCAGCAATTCTAAAAGAATCTTTCTGTCCTTTCTTATGAAATTTTGGAAATTTCTGTTCAGTCTTAGACTTACCTTTCAAAGAATTGAAGAAATTGTTAAAAGCAGTCATACAATCCATGTATGAATTTGCTAGTGCTTGTGATGGAACTTTAGTTAAAAATTTCCATTCTTCCTTAAAAGATTTAAGATTCGGATTGAAAGATAATTTATAGTCTTCCCATAGTTCTTTCTTCATGCCTAGAACATGATTATACACAAAACGAGAACAACCCAAAGTTCTGTCTATTAGACCTCTTTGTTCCTTGCTCGGATATAATCTTACTTCTAGTCCTTTCTTCATAATTAAAAATCCTATCGTAATTGCGGTACGATAGGATGAAGCTATTGCTAGCTTTTAAAATTCTTATTTCCTATTATTAGAACCGCAATTTCCAATAATCTATATTATATTTATATAAGTTTCATTTTGTTTTTTTGTATTTTTGTGCTAATTCATATCACCATGCTAAAGCATTGGATTTTTCTTGGCACTTCTTTATAAATATATAAATATATTAATAACGATTTGAGGTTCTAATGAATTTAATAGAAGCTAAAGAATATTTGAATGAAAATGGCTATATTCTCGAAGACATTGATGATGTTGTAAACTTCAACAGTAAAGGTGATACCTATAAGAATGTTAATAGTAGACTTAAATATGACTATGATACACATGAAGAAGAATATAATAGTCCTGGTAGATACTTTTTTGATAATTTCTTTTTAGATTATGTTAGAGATAAATATAATCTTTCTGTAAATGATAGAGGAACCGAAATTAGATTTAAGAATAAAAATGAATTGGAAGCTTTTATTGATTTCGTTAATGAAGCTACTGAAGGTGTAATTTCATCAGACGATTTTATTGTCGGTCGTTCTGTTTGTAAATTAAATTATTATTTCTCTTACATTTCTAGAAAGGTTAAAGAATCTGAAGAATTGAATGAAGAATTTAAGAAATATTGTCATAGACGAGATAGATTCGCTTATAATGAAATTGATAGACAAGTCAATAATCTTAAAGGAATTAAAACTAGCCGAAAAATGATTAGAACCAAAATGGAAAATCTTTGCGATAAATTAGCTGACATTGTACAGACAAAGATTCGTAGAAACTGCGAAGTAAGTTATCAAGTTGAATATGATGGTTCTGTAGAATTTAGAGTATTCCCTAATAATGGATTTGATAGAGACCATTATAAAGGATTTAATACTACACTCAACAATCTTGCCAAAAAATACAAATTCTATGATTTGGAAGCTGAAACATTCAATAGTGAAGCTGCAAAAAATCTTGTAAATGATTTCGCTAGAGCATTAGGTGCTTAATATGAAATTTGATGAAGCAAAAGAAATTTTAAATGAAAATGGCTATGGTTTGGATATTAGTGCTGAACTTCAGCGTAAAAAGGATTTCATAGAGAAACTTGAAAAGTACCACGAATTTATAGATGATTTTCAATATGCATTGAAATCTACTAAGGAAGGTCTTAAATCTACTTCATTGGAAGATATGGAATCATATGTTGCTGATGAAACTAGATTTTTAATGAATATGGTAAAGAAATTCAATACCAAATTGAAAAACGATTTAATCAACGATATTAAGAAGAGTTAATTATGAGATTGGATGAAGCTAGACAAATTTTAAATGAAAGTGGTTATACCCTTGTTGAAGATTTTTCCATTAAGCAAAAATATCAAGAATTTGATAAATTCATAAATGCAAAAATGGAAGAATTGGCTGAATATTTTGCTAATGCTTTCCCTGAACAATTTGAAGATGAATCCGATGCTTGGTCGGCCATTTATTCTCATTTACAGTATTATTTCCAAGGAGAATAAAATGTTATTCAAAGAAGCTAAAGAATATCTAAATCAAAATGGCTATATATTGGAAGACCACGAAATCAAGAAAGAATATAATGGACCTCGTGGCAGCGCAGTTGTTACCATAAATGGTAAGAAACTTACTGCTAATGATTTCCCAAAAGGTACAAAAGATAGTAACTGGAAAAATTTAGGTAATTCTATTGCTACCTTTAATTCTTATTATAGTAAATGGGAAAAATATGCAGATATGGATGCTGCTGAACTTGCTAATTATATGCATGATTTTTGGAATATAACATACAATTTACAAAATACAAAAGCTAGAATTGATTACTTTTTGAAAAACGCAAAAATAGATGCTGATACTGGTGAAAGTTTAGAAGCTACTTATGATAGAAAAAGGGATGAAGTTATAAAATACAACAAAGACATTGTTGAAAATGAAACTAATGCTAAATTAGAAGAACGAAATGGTAATGTTAGCAATCACGAACTTGTGTTTCCTAGATTTGAAAAAGCAATTACATTAAATGTTGACTGGACAAATGGTACATTCTATAAATGGTCTGGTTTGTGTACTTTCATTGATTTATCAGATATTGATGGACTAACACAGAATCGTGATAATTGGTCAAAAGGAAGATATGATTTAACTGCTGATAATCTAAACAAAATAGAAAAGTGGTTGAATGATAATGAAGAATATGTTAGAAAAGAAATGAAACGAGGAAGTGATTACTTTGATGATGTTGCTGCAGACCAAGCTCGTTATTACAAAGACCACCCAAACGGAAACTGGAGCGGTGACTAATTATGGATTTAATTGAAGCTAAACAGATATTGAATGATAATGGTTATGTTCTAGAGGATTTGGTTGAAGCTAAACGAAAACCAAAACCTCAACCATTTATCGGTATTAGAAGAAGACCTGGTGGTAAATGCAAACCAGCATTCTACACATACGAAGAAGCTGAAGCATATTTGGATAAATTTACTTATCCACAAGACTTTGAAATTGTTAATTTGAGAGTCCATCCGGAATTTCTAGAAGAAGATTTTACTCAAGGTGTTGGAGCACCTTTGGGAGCTGACCAAGGCATTCCAAGTTCTATGCAATGTTGTGCCGTTCCAATGATGCGATTAGGTGAACCTGCACCTTATGGCAAAATCCAAAAACCATATCCAGGTCATAGACCTCCTCCACCACATAAAAGACATAAACCTATTGGAGTATATCTATTAGGTAGTAATGTAAATTTGCTAACTTATGGCAGAAAGAAAAAGAAGAAAAAATCTATAAAAAGGAGATAAAAATGGCTTATCATTACGAAACAGATGATACTTATGATCTTGATTGGTCAAGCGAAGTTATGGATAAATTAAGTAATAAATTTGATGTTGAAGATATTATAACACGTTATGATATAGAATCATATAGCGGCGAAAGTGGTGGTTATGGTCCTTCATATAGAGTACATTATATTGAATTTAGTACATCTAATTATGACTATGAATTAAAACTAGATGATGAATATATGCATTGGGTTCTATCTGAAGATGGAAAATATATTGCCGAGATTTATTCAGGTCTAGATTCTGATGGAGAAACATATACTGTTGATATTTCCATTAAAGAATTAAATGATTGGGTTATAGAAAATGTTGAAGAACATGAAAAAAAGGCTGGTATAACTAATGAAGCCAATGATTTAATTGATTCGGTAAATGAATTAGATAATTTTGAATATAAAGATAAAGTTAAATTAATAAAATATCTAATGAACAAACTAGATGTATCTATTGAAGATTTATCGTAGTAAATAAACTTATTCAAATAATAAAAGGTACCAGTTAGGTACCTTTTTCATATATAATCTATGAATCCTGATTTTGAAAGAACCTCTATAATCGTAAATGGCTATTGGTACACATTTGAATATCATAACCAAAAAGAATCTGTACCAGGTTATGATAGATTTCCTTTAATCTTTTGTATAGGACCTTCCACGAAAAATCTAAACTGTTTTGAGGCATTGAATTTACACCATTTGACATTAAATGCTCGTGTAGAATTTTTGATTAGATTTGACAAGCTATCACATTTTAGAGATGAAGATATCCGAACAGTCTATACATCTGAAGAAATAATTTCATATTTCGGTGCCGGATTAGGATTGCAAAATGCTATTAGATTCTACAATAAGAAAAACATATTGAATCCTGTTAGAGTATTAAATAAAGCTGTACCAAACTACATTGAATATGATGGTGATATTATAATGAAAAATCCTGGAACTATAATGAACAAATACTTATTAGATTTGGGGAAAAATAATAAATAGTATATAGAGGTTTTATGGATATGAAATTAGACGAAGCAAAACAAATTCTAGAAGATAACGACTATATTGTTGAAAACAAGCATTTTGATTTTTGGCAGTATAAACTAGAAGTAAAAAAGATTGTGAATAAATGGATAAAAACACAAAAATGGTATAAAGATTTTGATGAACTTAGAAGTAGTATTTCTTGGGAATTGTATATAGATATAGTCAAAGAAAACATGAAAGATGGTTTTGAAAAAGGATTGACTGCTGAACAATGTGCTGAAGAAATTATTGATTTGGCTAAGGAAGCAGCTACAAAATAAGATTAGACAAAGCAAAAGAAATCTTAAAGAATTTTAAATATCTTTAACCAGGAGATTCATTTGGATTACCAGAAAATCTATAACAAGTTAATAAAACTTGGTCAAGATAATTACTGGAACAATGAAAAGTATTTTGAAAAGCACCACATAATACCTAGAAGTGAAGGTGGTAGTAATAAGAAAGATAACCTTGTAGAATTACCTCCAAGAGCACACCACTTAGCTCACTTATGCTTGATTAAACTTGGTTGTTGCTTGAAGTATTGTTATTATAACTTTACCATTAAGGAATACTACGAAGCCAAAATGCTAGAAAAGAAAAAGAAGCATTTGTTGATACCTGATGATGTTGATACTGTTGATGAAATAAACGAATTTCGTTATAATGGAGAAGAGGAATGAAAGTTTCCATTGAATACATTGTAATTGGTAGAGAAAAGAAATATCCTGATGTTGCTGGTGAAGTCTATGTACCTAATGAATGGTCTGAAGAACAAATAAAGAAATGGTTTGAAGAAAGACACCACAATTTAGGTGGAAAAGGCGTTAAAGTAATAAAAATAGAAGCTTTATAAGTTTATACTAAAACACTTTTTTATAAATCAGGAATAAAATCCTGATTTTTTCTATTATACATAATTGAAAGTGAGGTGCTATATGGTTGATATAAAATTTAACACAGTTGAAGATGTCAATGAAGAATTGAAACGAGAATTGGGAAAACTTTTATTCACTGGATATAACTCAAAAACAGACGAACAGATTGAAAAAATATTTAAAGATGTAGCTATCAAATCAGCTCCACAATCTTTAATTTTAGAAGATATACAATTCTTTGACCATGACTTGAAAATTGAATATCAATGCCAAAATAGACACTTTTCAATGATTTTAAGTCATAATTAATTTTTATATTTTTGTGAGGTGAATAGTGAAAATTGCTGGGCAAGATTTGTCAATAACTTCGAGTCGGAATCGTAGTTGAAACATTAGACGATAAGACATTGGATATTTTGGATGTACAATATTATGGTTTTACTTCAAAACGAAAAGTAGAACAAGACCATATCCTATATTACAATAATAAAGATTTCAATAGTGATTATGCCAAATATAACTGGATGCGTGACCAAATATTGAATTGGACTAAAGACTGCGAATACCTTGCTGTTGAAGACTATGCTTATGGTAAAAGTGCAGCAATGGGTCAAATTTTCTCCTTGGCTGAATTTGAAGGCAATATTAAATTGTCAGAAATTGACCGTGGTCAAAAAATGAGACTTTATTCAGTAAATTCAAATAAGAAATTCTTTTCTGACTATGGTCTTAGTGACAAGATTGGTATGAGAGATGCTTACAATCGTTGGACAGAAACAAAACCAGATTTATCCACATTACCTATTGTTGATAATGGAAAGGGTGTATCACCAACGAGTGATATAATTGATGCTTATGCCTTGTGCGAATGTTTGCGAATGGAATTAAAACTTAGAGCCGGATTAATCCAATTACACGAATTGAAGAAAACTCAAATAGAAGTATATAATATATGCTCTAAAGAAAATCCACAAGGATTATTGGTAGCACCTTTTATCACCCAGTAATTGCAAGCACTTGAAAGATAAGCCTGTTTTATTAAAAAGTAGTATATTCACATTACCATTACAGAACTGTGCTCCTGTAATGGTTTCCTTTTAATTGTGAAAAAGTTATAAATAATATAAATGATTTAGGAGTTTTTATGACCGAACCACAAGTCACACAAGAAGATTTGAACGAAATTGAAGAAATCTGCTACAATGATGGTTACGATATTGAAGATATCCAAGAAGCAATGTCAGAATTGTCAAATGAACTTAAAGAAGAAATTACACAAGACTACGAAGTTGATATATTGAAAGGTGTTAAATTCATTGAATTTCAAATCAACTATAAGAGAGACAATAACGAATACGATATTGAAAAAGAAATTGAACCAATTGATACAGGAATGCCGGAAGATTGTTCATTTTATGAAGCCAAAAAGTATTTAAATTCTAAAGGATTCATTCTTGTAGAATCAAAAGAAATTCCAAAAATGGATAAATTTCAGGAATTGCAGCTAAAAGAAATGTTAATTGATTTCTGGCCTTTCTATTGTGGTGCAGTTGATGTAGGTAAAAGTGGTTTATCTAGTAATCCAAAAGCACAAAGAAGACATGATAAGATATATGCTTATGTAAAAACCATATTTGGTGATGACGATACTTATTATGTTGTACAAGGACTTGACATTTATTTCCAAGATGTACAAAGAAAAATTAAAGACAAACTTTGGGCAGATAATGTTAATAATGTTCAAAGATGGCCTTCAGACCATTGTAATGGAGCTATAATGCAACTTGCTAAAATGTCATTAAATGACACTATTGATGCAATTAAAAAGGCTGACTTGAATGAAATAGCAGAAAAAGAAATTAAAAGATGGAGTCATTAATGAAATTAGACGAAGCAAAACAGATTCTTGAAGACAATGGTTTCGTTCTAGACCAGTTAGCAGAACTTGGTGTGGATGTAAACAATGGTATTCAAGATATGGAACAAACTACAGCTTACGAAATAGATGTAAATGACCCAGTATGTCCTTGCTGCGGACAAAAACTACATATCACTAATCAAGATGTACAAACTGACGAATTTATCGGTGAAAGTACATTGAATGAACGCTGGGAAAATAAATATTTGGTTGATAAAGTAGCTGATGTGGCATATCAATTGTATCAAGAAGAATTAGCAGATGTGCAACCTGATGTGGATTCGGAAGGTAACATAACTGACGAATATCTTGATAGATTTAAATATAAAACACCAGCCATGAAGAAAGCAATCAAAAGAGCTTCTATCAAATTGTCAAACGATTTGGCAGAAGATGGTTTCAAAGTCAATTCTTGGTACTGTGAACAGGAAATACAAGAAGCCCTTCTAGATTATGCTAGAAAAGGAATCTATTGATAAAAATTATAAATACAATATAAATCAAAAATTTAGGAGATAAACCAAAATGGATAATAAATTATTTGAATCTTACATGAAGAATGCTTCTCGTTACTTAACTGAAGACGAAGAAGAATTGGATGTCCCAGTTGACACTGAAGAATCTGCTGATGACCTTGAAGGTTTGGATGGTGTTGATGGTGAAGAAGGTGATGGTGAAGAAGAAGTTCTTGAATTGGACCTCGCTAATCCTGTATGTCCTTCTTGTGGTGCAACACTTGTTCCAACTGGCACAATTGACACTGAAGAAGAAGACGAAGATGGCAATCCTGTCTATGAAGACGATGAAGCCGACGCAATCAATCTTCTACAGGGTCTTGGCTATGTAATCTACAAACCAACCGTTGAAGACGAAACCGATGTAGATGATGTTGCTGACGAAGATGGTGACATTGAAGATGGTGAAGACTTTGGTGACGAAGAAGATTTCGGTGACGAAGAAGACTTCTAATAATCAATCAAAACAATTTAAAACAAAAGCCCAGGATTTTCTCCTGGGTTTTTTGTGTGTATAAATATAGTATGAAAAACGATTTTAATACATACATTCTTAATAGCTTAAATGAAGCAGTTCTTAAAGATGGATTTGATATTGACCAAAAATCAAAATCCATTATAGGTATTACAGATAAAAAAGCCGCACTCAAATTATTGAACAAATTTGAAGAAGATGAAGACGGTGACTGGGTGTATAATATGGAAACTACTGATGGCAAAGAAGTTACATTCAAAGTAACAAGCGATTCAGTAGCTAATTTCATTGAAAATAATAAAAACAAAACGAAGTCTGAAGAAAACGATAATAAATTGGCTAGAGACTTTGATGAAAATGTATTTAAATTGTTTGGTAAGACTGTTGGTTATAGAAGTGCTTTAGGTATTGTTAAGAATGGTGAAAATTTCCAAAAAATCGCTCAAGATGTAATGGAAGACAATAGTGATTATTCATTAAAAGAACTATCAAATATCAACGAGCTATTTGACTATGCTGCAACATCAAATGTATTGCATAGACTTCTTAAAAAAGAAAAGAATGATAAAGAACAAATAAAAATCGTTAAAACTAAATTAGCAGATTTGACTGTTCTTGAAAAACGAGACGAAATTATCAATGGAATCAAACAAGGTAATAAAGAACTATGGGAAAAAGTTCATAATCAATTCCAAAATGCTTTCACAGAAGGTTTAAAAGAAGAACAACAAGCTATGTCTAAACCAGATTTTGAATGGAAAGACCCAGCAACAGGACTTCCACCAAAAGGTGTAGCCAACTTGAATAAGTATGTTGGTAAAGGCATGGTAAAGATATCAGAATTGGGAAAGAAACTTGAAGGTAAAATTCCAGCACAGCACAATCTAGAAAATGATATGGCTCGTTTGGCTGTATTAGGTGTTAAATGCCTATTTGGTGTTGTTCATGGAGCTAAATCATTAATACAATTGCTTGTTCAATCAAGATATAATAAAAAGACTTTAAATAAAGAACAATCTAATGCTAAACTTGATGATGTCAAGAAAGCCATACAGGAATATAAGAAAGAATTTAATGAATGGAAAAAGAACAAGAAGAACGATGAACCAAAACAAGAAAAAGTTGATTTGTATTTCAAAGGTAGACTTATTACAGAAGATAAAGAACCTGAAGACAAAAGAACTACACTATTGAACAAATTTAATGATTTGATGTACAGTAAAGTATTACCATATTACTTCTATAAAATTAGTAAAATTGATAATGCTTTCAATGGTGCATACAAAATGTACATTATTGAAAAAACTGATGAAGGTTGGAGTACAATGAATACTACATCTGGTAAATTGACTGTCATGGAAGACACAAAAATACTAATGGAGAATGCTCTAAAATATTTCCAAACAGAATTGAAAGATGTATTTGAAGAATTTAAAGACGAATCTATGGTAAATGCTATCAAATGCTATCCATACGATTTAGTAGTAAATGATAAAATAAAATCTGATTTCACAAAATGGGTTGATAATCTAAAAGACGATAAAGGATTGAAGAAATTATTGAATCTTTATAATGAAACTGTATTCAAACATTCTAGCACATTCAAAACATATAAAGATTTAACAACCTATATTGCTGAAACACTAAAAACAATTGCTGGAGCCAGTGGAATTACACCACTTCACAATGATGAACTAGAATTTGTGAATAACGATTTGGAAGTTAATATACCTGGTATAATTGGTGTTAAGAAAGAAGAACCTGAAGAAGAACAGCCTGAAGCACCACAGGAAATTAAAGACGATATTTACAAAACTGCTAAACAGTTGGCATATGTTGGTGATAATATCAAAGACCCTAAACTATTGGATTATGTTAATAAGATTAAACAAGAAGATAAACAAATTGAAGATGAAATTTCTCAATTTATGGATGACCACGAATCAGTAAAGAGTACTTATGAAGACTTGCGATTAAATCTTGGTAACATTAAAGACCAAATCATACCTTCAATTTGGGTAAAGAAACAAATATTGATGGTAAAACAACTAAAAGATAGCTGGAGTATTCAAAGAACATTGCAACTATTGACTGAAGAAGAAAAACCAACAGAAGACAACGCTGATTTGTTTGAATTAGTCAAAAAAATTACAGCAGTTCTTGATAATGGTGTAGAAGCATTATATAAGACCGAAACATTAAACGATTTCAAAGAAAAATATGCGGAATGGGTCAATACAATTAAAGAAGTTTATAATAAAATATTATCTATCAAGAATGATAAGATGAATAATGAACTAAAACAATACGAAAACTCAGACCCATACGAATTAGCATGTGCTTGTTCAATCGCATTGGAAAAAATTGTAAACCATACTGAGAATAAAGATGAAGGTAATCTTGAAGAAAAACCAAACACCGATGAAAATGGTTCAGAATCTTCAGAGTCTTAAAATCATAAATACTATATAGGAAAAATATAATATGCACCATTACGATAATCACATAGATTTTTATCCCGATAATCATTGGCATAGATATTGGCATAATGATACGGAAGCTGCAGCTGTTCCTAGACCAGGTGAACCTTGTTGTGGTCCTGGTGAAAAAGAAGACTGTGTATGTGTGACTTCGGGTGATGTTGAACTATGGAATCAAGTTTCTGCTATTTCTGAGTTGAGTAGTTTTGACTGGGATGCATTGTCTGGTGTATCTGGTCTAACAACTTCGGCAAATTTGTGGAATAGTGCATTTTTAACTGTATATAACAATTCTGCTATCTGGAATGAAATAAACAATCTTAGTGGAATTGAAGATGCTAGTGGTTTTTGGCAAAAAGCATCTGAAATTGTTAGTGCAAATTCCGGTAAATGGAATTCTGCATACAATTCTATTAGAGACATTGATGAATTATCTGCCAATGTTGAAACATTATCTAGTTTATTTGCCAAACAAGTCAAATTGTATTTTTCTAACACTATGTCTGGTGATGGCACACAAGCCACTCCTTATGGTGTTAAGAACTATAACGAATTTACCAATCTTGTCAATAACCTAAATACAGATATTAGCAATCTCTATAAAGAAGAAAATGGACAGAAAGTACAAAACTGGATTTCTCTTGATGCTACATCTGAAGAAAATGGTATCAATCCATATATCAAATCTTTATTTAGTGCTGTAGCTGTAAAGGATAATGACCAAGATAAAACATTGATTAAACATGGTGATTTGATTGAGTGGTTAATTAAACATCGTTCTTCAGGTAGCGGTGTTAATTATAAAGCTGGTTATGGTATAAATATATCAAACGATTATGAAATAAGTGTGAAAGATAGATGGGTTTATGTACCCGATATTACTTCAGCCAATTACGAATCATTGAATGAAGAAAACACTTTCTATTACACTTATTAGTTTGGGGATGAAATGGAAGATACAATAATTCAAATGGCTTCAAATGGTGGACCTATTGGTGTACTTGCAGCTGCAGTAGTATATCTAATCATTTTCTTACAGAGAAAAAGTACCTCTGAAAAAAGAAATGATGATACTGCCCAGTTACAATCTGAAATTGACAAATTGGAAAAAGAACTTGCCACAATTAAAACCGAAAAACAACTATTGCAAAAAGATATCAGTTATCTAATGTCTGAAAATATTGGAATCAAAGAAGATATTAAAGAAATTAAGAATACTCTTAACACTATGGCATTGGCATTGGAAAGAATCGCTGCTAAATACAATAACGAGAATTAATATGTTAAGACAATATTTGAAAGAATCTACCGAATTTTATAATAAAGAAGATAATCCGATGTATTATCTATTCATCATTCCTAAGCTAGTAAAAGCTGATACAGAAACTGTCAAACAAGACGCTGTATTGAAGAATCTTCTTGGAATAATTGACGAAGAAATTAAGGGAATAAATATAAAAATATTGGAGAAGAATTATAGTCCTGTATCTTTTATGAACTTATTTCAGACAGAAACTGCTAAAAAAGCTGCTGCTGATTTCATTGAACAATATCTAAAACAGTTTGAATTGGATGTTGCCAATGAAGAAAAAGATTTCATGAGTGCATATAAGGTACATAAAGCCTTTGAAAACATTAAAAATAGTGATAATTACAAAGCTTATATCAAAAGTCTATAAATCTGAAAGTATTATAAATATAATATAATAGAATTTGGAGAAACCAAAATATGAAAAATCGTGAAGAAGCTATGTTTGAACAATGGAAGAAAGCCCAACTAAATGAAGGGTTTTTAGATGGTGAAGACGAAAAGCCTGCCTCTTCCGATGAAGTAGCTGCTGAAGAAGAAACCACTGATACTTCTACCGAGGGTGAAGGTGGTGAATCTACCGAAACCGAAACACCAGCTGGTGACGGTGAAGAAACAGATATTTCTGACGAAGGTGGTGAAGAAGAAAATCCAGACGATGGTCTAGATGATGATTTTGAAGGTGAAAAAGAAGAAACTGGTACAGAAGGTGGTGACCCTGAAATTGCTGAATTGAAGGATGCCATTGCTACTTTGACTACACAAATTCAATCATTGACCGACCAAATGGTTAAAGCCAATGGTGGTGATACTGAAGAAAAAACAGAAGAAGCCCCAGCTGAAGAAACTACTGAAGAACCTTTGGAAGAAGAACCAACTGAAGGTGAAGAAAGCGAATCTAGCGAAGGCGAAGGTGAAGAAGGTGGTGAAGAAGGTGAAAAATCCGAAGAAAGTTCGGAAGAAGAAGCACCTGCCGATGAAACCAAATCTGAAGCCTACAATCACTTCTGCAAGAAAGGCAATATCTTGTCTGAAAATAGTGGATATATGATTTCAATTCTTAATGAAGGCCGTTTTGACAAGCTAGAAGATAGCATTATGGCTGTTGTTAAAGCAAAAATCCGTCAGAGAATTGAAAAAGAAAAGACCAAACTTCGTACTGAAGCATTCAACAAGAAATTTGGTGAATAAATCTTTAGAAATTATATTATAAAAGGTGGACAACCAAAAAGTCCACCTTTTTAGTATAAATAAAATTGTCGAGGTAATTGTGATATGAATGAAAGTTTTCAAAAATTGAATGATACATTTAATATGGATGGAGCCGATGTTGATTTGGATGAAGACATTAAGCAATCCGAAAATGAAGGTGACGATTCTTACTTGAAAAAACAGAAATATAAACTTAATTCCCATGACTATCTTATAATGGAATTACAGGACCAAATAGAACGAATTAGAACTGTTGCAGAAGAAATGCGTCAATGCTGTAAAGTGGGCGCTCCTCCAAGAATGTTTGAAGTCTATGCTAACATGGAAGAAAAGATTTCAAATAATATTATGAAAATAAAGGAACTTGAAGAAACTGAAACTGATTATCAAGTTACAGAAACCAAGGAAAAGATGGCAGCCAAAAACTTAGAATTAAGACAACAATCTGCACTAATGCGATTACAGAAAAATTCCAATCCAAACCAGGTCATTCAGAATCAGACCAATAATCAGTATAATACATATACTATGACTTCCAATGAATTACTTGAAAAAACATTGGAAGCAACAAACAATGAACAAAATGTAATCACAGATATCAAAGATTTACCACATTTTGATTTGGATTAAAACATGGCATTAAAATATTCAGTATATTATAGGATTCAGCACCGCGATAATTATTTTGAAAGGTTTTTCAAAAAGTTTTCTAAACAGTTTAGCCCTGAAATTAAAGAGGCTGCTAGAGACAAATATGAAGAACTAATGGAAATTATTGTTAAGTATATACTGGATGAAAATAAAAATGACCTAAATATTTTGCTCACAAAACAAAATGCCAAAGTAGCAAGAATATTCTTTGACTTTTTAACTGTTTCTAATATCAAAAATAAGAAAAAATGTGAAATTGCTACCCGCATTGATGAAATTTTTATAGAGGAGAAAACGATGAAAAATTTCAGAGAATTTCTTGCCGAAAAAATGAAAGAAGTTAGTCTTTTAGAAGACTTAGAAAAACCAGAACGCATTAGATTGACCGAAGCTGATGATGATGACCCATTCGCTGACGAAGGTGGTGGTGGTGACGATGATTTAGGTGGAGACGATGAAGGTGGTGACCCATTTGGTGATGATGCCGTTGGTGATATTGGTGGTTCTGATGGCGGAAGCGATGGTGGTGATTCCGATTCCGGCGATGGTGAAACCGGAGATACTGATAAAACTGAAGACGAAAAGAAGGCTGACGAATTGGATTTAGAAGGTCACGAAGATGACCCTGATTTCACCAAAGGTGTTGAAAATAAAGACGATGTGACATTATCTGACACACCAAGTGGAACTTGTATCTACGATGTGGACGGCATTATGAAATCAATTGCAGCTGTAATCCAATCTACAAGTGATACTGATTTGGCTGAAATTGAAATGGTCAAAAAGGCTGTTGAATTGATATTCAATGGTAAGATTTTGAAACCTGAAGATGTTACATTTACCAATACAGAAAATGCTGCATTCTTGATTAAGAAAATTGGTGAAAATGTAGATGAAGAAACCAAAAACTATATGATGTTGAAAATCAAGGAACCATTGATTAAACTTCGTGACCAGCAAAAACTTGATATTGCTGCATTGAAGAAAGATGTTAATGTAGCTCGTGATACAATACAAGACTTAGATAAAGCATAATTTTAAACTTATTTTTAGTATTATAAATAAGTTGAAATTAAAAAATTATATTTGTTAATCATAAATTGAGGTGAATGTTAAATGCTTAATGCTAATACAATGAATATGGATGGTAAAAATCTAGTTTTAATCTATGTTGGTGATTCTTCAGGTTGCTCACATGTAAGATTGCGATACAATAGTGTATGGTATGCCGGTCACGAACATTTTGGTTTTACACCAGTCATTTTACCATTTCCAACATTTGATTCTCAATATCTAGCAAGAGCAAAAGCAATCGTAATTCAAAGACCTGTATCTCCAGGACATATTGATTTGGTTAGACGATATAAAGCATTACAGCCAAAGTTTGGCTATAAACTTGTATCTGAATTTGATGACCAAGTCTGGGAGATTGATGGTCAAGGTATTCCTGAATACAATACAGCTTCACTACATTTTGACATTAAAGGAACTACTGCTGTATGTGAACAGACTTTGCCATTGTTTGACGAATGTGTAGTATCTACTGATTATTTGAAAATGAAATTACTTGAACGATTCCCAACTATCAAGAAATGTACAGTAATCAAAAATGTTGTTCCTAGATATTTGTGGAATTATCCAAGAAAAGAAAATATTACAGCTGACTTGGTAAAACCAACTGTATTGTATAGTGGTTCTCCTTGTCATTATCGTAATCCTGTTCCAGCTAGACAACCAAGTAAAGAAGAACCAAATGGTTTTCCTGGCATTACTCCATTGAAAGGTGATATGAACAATGCTTGGTGTGATTGGGTTATCAAAAATGTTAAAGAAGACAAAATCAATTTTATTGTAATGGGTGCATTGCCTTGGTTCTGGGAACCAATTAAAGATAAAATCAAATTCATTCCTTGGGCTGATTCACAAACATATCCAAGGCTTGTCCAGCAGGAACGTGCTGATTTCCAGATCGCTCCATTGGTTAATAATGTATTCAACAAGTGTAAAAGTGCCCTCAGACACACAGAATCGTGTGCTGCTGGTACGGTGCTTCTAGGTACTGTATTTCATGAAGACAAATGGTCTCCATATGAAGAAATTAATCCAAAATGTAAGGTTTTGGATAATGCAACTGTTGAAGACATTGATAAAATATTCTTTAACCTTTGTAAGAAAGATAACTACAATGAAGTATTGAACTGGCAGTACGATTTTGTCAATAATAATGGTTATTGGCTAGAATCCAATACACACCTGCAACAATGGTTGTGTATGATTGACAGTGGAAACGATAAATTCATTTAATAGAAAAACCCCGGAAATCAATCCGGGGTTTTTTGAGGTAACAACAAAATTTAAACTTCCAAACCAGCAATATGCATATTGTTTGTTACATGACCAATAACGCTTTTCATTACTTTTCTATCAACATTAATTCTTATCTTATATGGATAATCGTGTAACAAATTAGCATTTACAAAATATTCCAAAACAAGTGCAAGTTCATCATAGTTCTGCCAAGACCTCAAAACATGAATAATGTGGTTTTTAACATTTTCTTTCTTGCCAGACGAATTGAAAATATACAGCAAATTTTCCTGACGCTTCAAAGCAACCTTACGAGCACTTCCACAAGAAACATAAGTTGTATGTGCAAAACGATTCAAAAGCAAATGTGCAATAATATGTTCACGGCAAGTCAATCTAACAAGATTATAACTCTTATTATTACCCTTCTTTTCTTTGGGTATAATATGGTGGATTTCAAAGAATCCAGGCTTCAATCTATCTTCGGAATTTTGTCTGGCAATTGCTTTTGCCATTAAGTTCCAATAGATTTTACAATAATTCATTGTGACCTCTAATTAGCAATACGGCTGAACACATTCTTCCTGACGCCAAGAGAACGGTTTGTTGTATTTAGGTGCCGGATTACTCAACCATTCACGAAGCTGTGTTGCAAGAGATTCACGAAATTTGGAACGGAATTTCTTGGTTTTAAGAAGGTCCCAGCAACCATCATAAATGCGACCGCTATAAGTACGGCGAAGCTTTTTCAATTCGTGCAACTTAATGCGGAGCGTATTGGCTGCAGTAATATTCTGGTTATGTTCATTCCAAAGACACACAGCCTGCTTGTGACGGCGTTCATTTTCAACGAACTTCACATAGAGAGCAAGCAATGCCGGACTAACATCAACATCAGCCTCCCACGAACCTTCACCAGCATAGATTTTCTTTTCTACATTGGTGATTGGGTCAAACACGATAGCATATGCCCACTGTTCCCAAACATCGGACATAATTTGGACAATTTCGTAACCACGATACACAACCATACCAGCATAAGTAGTGGTAGATTTGCCATTGATAGTAGTAGTAATAGCCATAGTGTTACCTCGTTGTTGTTTTTGTTGTTGTTACATAAGTAAATATAGAATAAGTTCATACATCTGTCAATAGATAAACTTATTTTTATTGTAAATTTTTTATTTACATAAATATATTATGAAAGAGAAAATCAAAACAATATCCATAATTACATTGGTCATTTCCTTAGCAGTGCTTGCATTGTACTGCATTAACTTGAAAAGTAAATATGACACAAACACACACTCATTAATGACCAGGAGCGATAGTCTCTGTACATTTATTGCTATGCAGGGAAATCAGTATGATTCTTTGAAAGCTGTTAGTGATTCTCTTTACCAATATGAATTGCAGAAATCAGATAGCTTATGGCAATTGTTGCAGACTACAACTAAAACGAATAAAAACAAAATCACATACATTTATAAAGATTCTACAATTATCAAAGAAGTTGAAAATACTGAAACAGCAACTACTGTAGAAACAAAATATGTTGATAGAATCGTAGAAAAAGAAATTATCAAGACTATTCACGATACTGTAATGGTCTCCAAACACGATACTTCTTATAATGAAAACACTACACAAGTTTCAAAACAAACTGAAGAAAATACTAAAGAAGTTGTTGTGAAAGACGAATTTTTCAATATCTATCTAAATGCTGACATTAAAGGAACATTGGAAAAAGACATTGTACCGGAAGCTGATATTGGAATAATATTCAAAGAAAAATTCTATGGTCAGATTGGTGTTGATTACGATAAAGGTAAAGTCAATCCAAATGCTAGAATTGGTGTTAGATTTAAATTATTTTAAAAATGAAAATCCCCGGAAATCAAACCGGGGATTTTTGAGGTAACAACAAATTTTTATTACTTAAAATCATTTTCTATGGTTTTAAGTTTTGATTTAACAACATAATCCTTTGCGTATTTATTAAACTTTATATCGAGTTCTTGTACATATCCAACAATCGGAATTAGATTTTCTTCATGTATAAATTCAAGATTAAAACTATTACCTTCCTTTTCCAATACCTTTGCCATTTCAAATACCTTTGCTATTTCATTTTCATCGGATTGGTCATAAAGTCTTGCTTCAACTTCAATACTTTCAGTTGTTACATAAACACTAATGCGATATGTAATAGGTTCAGGACCATCAACTGGATTTCGGTAATACTTAGAATGACTACCTTCAAACCAAAATAGATATGGTTCATTCCAAAAAGAACTAAAGTCGGTTCTTTTCTGGAACCAAACTTTAAAAAATTCCATTTTTCTTATTCTTTCATCGTTGGTCATACTACTTCTCAATGTTGTAAGTTACACCATGACTAACAACATAATAATTCCAATTCGTCGGATATACTTCATCTTCATTGACCAATTCGTGATAAATTACATGCGTATCATTATGCAAAATTTCATTACGATTAATAGAAAAATTTTTCAGAATGTATTCACGCATTTCATTTGTAATCTTTTCCATTTCGTCAAAGAAAATTGTTTTAGGTCCTTTTGAATAATGCTTACAATTATAAATAAGCATTTCAATATCGTACATATCCACCTGTGAAGTTCTTACCAAAATAAATTCTTGCTTCCAATCTTCGGAAGCAATCTTCTTCATTTCTTCAACAACACCAAGACCAGGCTCTTTGGACCTGAAAATGAATCCAATCTGATTCGGGACATACTGCATAACGAGTTTAAGTTGATTGATTTTCATAGTTACCTCACTTTGTTAATTAAATATCAAACTGCGGTGCAGTTTCCGGATTACGGAAATTATTGCGATATTCTTCAAACTTCAGCTTAAAGGTATCAACGAATTTCTTAATAGCTTTTACATTGCTGAAATATTCTTCAATTCCACCATTGAAACCCATTTTAGAAACCGGAAGTTTTGCATACACAGAATTAAATTCAGCAAACAGCAAATCAAACTTTTCCTTTTTTAGTTCTTCATTCTTGTTATAAGGTTTGCGAATTTCACAATGCTGCCAATTGAATGACATATAACCGGAAATTTCTCTGGTCAGCTGTTCACATTCAGTGATAACCGGAGCAAGTTCATTGTTGAGCAAATTCATGCAAGTTTCATAATTTTTATCATTGATTCCGATTTTATAAAATTCCATAGTATTACCTCGTTGTTGTTATCACAAATATATAAACTTATTCATCATCTGTCAATAGCATATTTAACTTTTTATGTAAAATTTAAGTTTACATAAATATATTATGAATTTTGAACAATACATTGATGAAGCTTTAAAGGTCAAATATGTTGTCCGTAAAAATCGTAAAGTAAAGAAGTGGAAAACAGATAGACCTGGCAAATATCGTGTTGAATATGATGAAAATGGCAAACCCAAGGAAGTTCGCATAACTGCTAAAGAAAGAAGAAATAGAAAACTTGGTCAAAGAAAAGGTAAATTGAAAAGACAAGCCAAAATGGATTTGATTAAGAAGAAACAGAAAAAATCATTTGTGGCTCGTAAAAATATGGGTTTGGCATATAATAAGAAATTACCAGACATCAATATAAACAGAAAACCATATAAACCTGTTAAAAGTCCATTTAAGAATACTGATGATAGACCTCTAGCTCCAAAATTTGAAGGTTTTTGTAGTGGATTCCAAGAATACTTACAAGAAAAAATGTTATTGGAATGGCCTCAAGGTATTATTTGGTCTGATACAACTAAAGGTATTGAAATTGGTTGGGACTTCTGTCAAGAAGCTACTGAAGATGGTGAATGGTTAAGACAATTGGTTGATTTGTATAAATATGGTTATATGGACACTATTAGAGATGATAGAAACCAGCCTGCTAATGAAGATGGTTTCATATCAAATCCACACATAGAATTTAACGATGCTCAATTAGCTGACATCACTGACAATTTGTGTTTGGATTGGGGTTTCTTACAAGCAGCCAATGTTGATTTGAAAGAAATCAAAGACAAAAAACTATTAGCTGATTTGGAACAATATTTGCCTGAGAAGCTATGGTTGAAAATAATTAATTATAAGTAAATTGAGGTGATATTATGAATTTTCGGATTTTGGAATCCTTTATCAAATAGATTTTTACAAGTAGAACCGGAACATTCGCAACAGCGTCAAATGGATGCTGCGCAGAATTCTTATGGTAAAACTGAAGACCCTAGAAACTGGAAAAATGCTGTATTTGGCTATGGCAATTATACAGACCCAATTGACCCATACGATTCTAATGGTATAATGTTTGAAACTGTCTTTTCTAGTAAAAGACAAAGAATTAGTTTTTATAGAAATCTAGCTCTATATCCATTCGTTAAGAAATGTTTGACTATGATGGCTGATGAAGCTTGTTGCGAAACTGCTGATGGCGAAGTCGCAACATTTGACATTGATAAAGCTTGGAAAGCCAAATTTACTGAAGCCGAATTGATGACTTTAAGAGACGAATTTAATTATATAATCAACTGTGTAATTGGTAAAGACAAAATGTGGTATTACTATTACACATGGCTCGTTGATTCAGAATTGTTCTTGGAAATTTGTTTGAATAGCACAGGTGATAGAGTTGCTGGTGTTAAACAATTGCCACCATACTGTTCTATGTGTATCTACGATGATGGTATCTTAAAAGGTTTCATTGAAGATACAAAATTGCTAGACCCTGACCAAAAACAAGGTGAAACAAAAACCTTCACATTGAACCAAATTGCTTATTCCAATTATGGATTCTGGGGTAACAATAGAAACGATGTTCGTGGTCATTTGGAACCTGCAATTAGACCAATAAACCAATTGAGAGCTATTGAAGATGCATTGACTGTATATCGTATTACAAGAGCACCTGAAAAGCGTATATTTAAAATTTATACTGGTAAAATGCCAGTCAATCGTGTTCCAGAATATATGCAGGAACTTCGTGCGAAATATCGTAAACAATTGACTATTGACCCAGTTACTGGTATGATTCAATCCAATAACAATGTTCAAGCATTTGTTGAAGATTTCTGGTTATCAGTTGATGCTGATGGACAAGGTTCTTCTATTGAATCTTTCAAGGGTAGTACTGAATTTAATGGTCAATTGGAAGATGTTAAAATGTTCCGTGAACAGGTTGCTGATGCATTGATGATTCCTTCTAGTAGATGGCAAAATGCTGAAGGTGGTGGAGCACCATATTCACAAGGTGTTGAAGGTTTGACATTGGAAGAAGCTAGCTTCCAGAAATTGAATAAGAGACTTCGTAAGAAATTCTGCGAAATCATTTACCAGATATTCATTGTACATTTACAAGTTCGTGGATATGACAGTAAATATTTGGACAGACAAATTTATAAAATTGACTTGGTTCCTGCTACAGATTTTGAGCGTATGCGTGAACTCTCAATGGCAGAAAAGCGTGGTGGTGTAATTGGTGCATATTCTCAATTCTTGCCTACACTTGCAAATGTGAAACCAGGTTCGGAAGATATGGGTCCTCTATTCTCTCGCCAATTCTTCTTGGAAGATGTTCTTGGATTAACCTCTGAACAGAGACTTCGCAATGATAGATTGATTGAAGAAGAAAAACAAACCTTGCTTGCTGCAGCTGATGCTGTTAAGGAAGAAGGTGGTGACGAAGAAGACGAAGGTGGTGATGACCTAGGATTCTAAAAATCATAAATACTATAAGAGGTAAATATGAATTTACAAAATTATTTGAAAAATGAAATGGTGAAAACCAAGGTATTGAATGAAAATACAGCGGAAGCTGGTGATTGTTCAGTATTTGAAGGTTCACAATGGATGGGTCCTCACCATCACCAATATGTAATCTTTGACAATTTGACTGGTCAAGGATATACCGGCGATGTTTTGATTGATAATCCTGACCATAAGGAAGGATTGGCACCTGTTTGTGACCATATACACCTTATTGTAAATTGGGAAGTTCTTCCTCTCGGTGATGGACATACCCATAAGTTAGAAAAACCAATCAAAGTCCAACCAGATACAGACATTGGATTACACACTGTTCCTGTTGAAGTTGTTAAAGACAATACAAAGTAGAGGTTTCTATGGAATTAAATGAAGCTAAACAAATATTAGATGACAATGGTTACTTATACGAAAAACATTATGGCAATGCTAGTGTAAATTTCGTTGATGCAACCGGTCAAGAAAAAACAGTTGTCATAAACCTTAGCAACATTAAATGTACTTGTAACAAGAAAGACGAAACTAAAATGTATGTAATCAACTATTTCAATTCAAGAGTTAAAGGTGCTAAGATTACATCTGTAGATTTATTCTAAATTTACTCCAAGCCGAATAATCGGACACGTTTCACACTTGGTGGTTCATTAACTTGAACCACCATTTTTTAAAAATATTATAAATACAATATATGGTGATAAATACCTAGAGATTTTTAGGAGTAATAATTATGAGTTTATCTAACAATATGAATGTTTTTACAACAAGCATTAAGAACTTTCCCGATTTAGCCAAAAATTACCTATTTCAGGTTATCTTTGAATATGAAAGTGGTTCTGCTTTATCCAAAGTCATTGGTACAGATGATTTTATGTTGAGAGCAAAAACAGCAAGCCTTCCACAAAAAGATTTTACTCAATTAGAAACTCATTATATGGGTTCTAAAATAGTTTATCCTGGTAAAGCTACTGTTGCTGGTACATTCTCTGTAACATTTGATGAGTTCCAAGATATGTACATTTCTAAAGCTTTGCATAGATGGCAAAACTTGCTATTTAACCAAGCTTTCCAGAACGATATTGATGCTATCGGTATTACTGGTGGTGCTAGTTCTAACTATCTAAAAGATTATAGTGCGACTGTTCGTGTAGTATTGTACGATTCTGCTTTGAAGAGCAAATTGCCAATTGAATACAAATTCTATTATGTTTGGCCTCAAGCTTTGGCAGCTGCTACACTTGGTCAAGAAGCTAGTGAAAAGGTAACTCGTGAATGTACTTTCCAATATAGTACATTTGAAGCTATCGCAACTGGTGAATAATTTAATCTAACATATTTTATAAGTTTAAACCGTGGCTAGAAACCACGGTTTTTACAGATTTTACAAAATCTTGACTTCAGATTTTATAAATAAATTGTGATTCAAAAAACACAAATGTTCATTAAAAATTGGAGGATTCACAATGGATAAAATTCTTGAAAAACTTGCCGGTGTTCTTTCTGCCGAAGACCTTCAGGAGATTAAAGAATCTTTTGAAAGCGCAGTAGAAGAAAGACTTAAGAGTAAGCTTGCTGAAGAAACTGAATCCTTGTCCAAGAAAGCTGATGAATTTTGTCAAAAGAAAATCAAAGAAGCTGTTGATAAAAAGACAGTGGAATTGGAAGACCTCGCAAATAAGTATTGTGAAGAAAGATGTGCTAAGATTGCTCTTAAAGAACAAGAAAAGCTCAATGCACAATGCAAGAAGTTGGAAGAAGCCGCTGAACAGTACATCTATGAATATTTTGACGAAAAGTTCACAGAAAAGTATGGTCAAGAACTTCAGGCTCTTGAAGAAAAGGTTATTACCGGATTAGACAAGTACCTTGAATACAATATCTCCGAGAAGATTAATGACAAACTCATTACAAAGACTGCAATGTCCGAAACATACGCTCCAATCATTGAAGGTATTCAACATTTGTTTGAAGACCAGTATGTTCCAATGGATTTGACTGGTTCAAAGAAACTTCGTGAAGCTAAAGCTGAAAATGCTGAACTTCAAAAATCTTTGAAGAAACAGTTAGCAGAAAATATGCGTTTGATTGATCTTGTTGAAGATTCAAATAAGAAGGCAACTATTGCTGAGAAAACAAGTGGACTAGATGCACAACAAAAAGCTCGAGTCCAAAAGTTCTTTGAAAGCAAGTCATTGTCTGAAACAAAGAAAGATATTGACGATTATGTTGATATGATTTCTGAACAAGTCACTATGATGCGTACAAATCGTAAAAATTTGTTTGAACACAAAACTCGTCCAGTATCTCGTGCCACTAAAACTGAAAAAGCACTTGAAAGAGATGATATTATGACTGAACGCTACAAAAAAACAACAAATCCAATTAGTTCATTCGTTTCGGATGCTGCTAAGTATATGGATGAAGACTAACCCTAAACTTGGAGATTTATCAAAATCTTTAAGTTTAAAATTATAAATATAATATAAAATTTAACAAAAACTCATTTAATAGGAGAAAATAAAATGAATACAGTTAAAAAGGCATTGATGGAACGCTGGACTACTAAAGCACCTGCTGTTCTATCTGTTGCAAACATTCAAGATAAGTATATCCGCGAAAATATGGCAAAACTCATGGAAAACCAGAAATCCCAGGATGTTGGAAGTGCTTTGAATGAAGACTTCTCTATGGGTGTTGGTGCTCCACTTGGTGCTGACCAGGGTATTCCTCATGGTGGTGACAGTAAAGCTGTTTTTGCTCCAATTTCTTTGGCTCTTGTCCGCCGTGTATTCCCACAGTTATTCGCTAACGTTCTCGTTGGTGTTCAACCACTTTCTGGTCCTGTTGGCCTTGCTTTCGCACTTCGTTACATTTATAAGGACGCTGGAGATCCAAACAAGCTCGTAGAAGCTGCTTGGAAGGCTGTTCCAGAATATTCTGGCTTCTCTGGTTCTACTGCTAATACCAGTGGCGAACCTGATGCAGGTACAGGTGTTGATACCCAATCTGCTGAAGCTTGGAAGATTACTGGTGATTATGATGAAATCCAGACCCACAATGATTTCTCTACCGGTCTTCGTGGTAAGATTCCTGAACTTGGCTTGATGTTCTCTCGTCAGTCCATCGTAGCTAAGACTCGTAAACTTGCTGCTTCCTTCTCTCTTGAATCTGCTGAAGATATTAAGAGAATGCAGGGTGTTGAAATGATGACCGAAATGGTTAATGTTCTTCAGTATGAAATGACTGCAGAAATTGACCGTGAAACCATTGCTCGTTGTAAGAGCCTCTGTAAGCCAATCGTATGTAAGGCTGGTGATTCCCAGGCTGTACAAGATGGCTGGGTTGGTAGATGGTCTCAGGAAAGATATTCTCGTATCGTTGGTTTGATTATGAAGACTGGTAACGATATTGCAACTGCTACTCGTAGAGCTGCTGCTAATATCGCTGTAGTTTCTCCAGATATGGCTTCTGTTCTTCAACAGGCTGCTCCATTCTTCAATAAGGTTACCCATGATGTAAATGGTTCTACCGCTACACCTGAAATTGGTACAATTAATGGTTCTATCAAGGTTTACCGTGATAACTATGCTGTTAATTATGCCGGTGTTGATAACGGTGAAGTTCTTCTTGCATACAAGGGTACCGGTGTATCTGACTGTGGTGTAGTATTCTGCCCATATGTAACTGGTGTTGTAAATCAGGCTATTGATCCTAACGACTTCTCACCTCGTGTTGGTGTTATGAGCCGTTATGCTTTCGCTAACAATATGCTTGGTGCTGATAACTATTATCGCTTGCTCAAGTTTGATACCAAGTCAATCTGGGCTGGTGTTGATGGTGAATCTTACACATTCTAATTTAAACCACTTAAGGGTGGTTATGATTTGATAACCACCCTTTTTTGATAACAACAACAAAATTTTAAACGGAGAAAATAAAAATGAAGAATCCTACATGTAATGGAAATGATTTGTACCAAGTTGGTAATGACTACCCACAGTCTCCAATCTCTGCCTATTTTGACAAAGATTCTTACCACGATGGTATCTACACCGAATTGAACCCAGATGTCAATAAGATTCCATCCGGCGAAAAACCTTTCAGCCAAGATGGTTTTGATGATACATTCTTCAACATGAAAGATCCTGCTGGTTTGAACAAGAGAATCCTCAATGTTCTTCCACAATCTGCATGGGCTGAACCTGAAGTATCTGGCACTGGTGCTATTCATTCCGATGATTACGCAACTGCCGAAGTCATTGAAAATGTCTAATTCAGTGTAATTAGTTCAACAATTAACCGAAAAAACAGGGTATTTCTTACCCTGTTTTTTCACATATAAATATACTACGAAAACATTATTGTGAGGTGAATATGCAATCAAGAAAAATTGAAAGCAATGATATAATAAATCAAGGTGGAAATTTGGCTGAAATTACACAAGCCGTTCTACAGCAAACTACAAAAAATGTTATTCCATTGAATAAAAGTCTTCTACCAAGTAGAGGTGTCTTCTATAAAGGTGATATTAATCTGAAGAAACTATCTACATTGGATATTAAGAATCTTTCTATGGTTACTTCCGATACCATTGATGGTGTAATGAATAGCATTATTGCAAAGAATGTAACTGGTGTGAATATTAATGATATTCTTGTTGGTGATAAAATTTGGCTCATCTTCTATTTGAGAAGTATCACTTACAATGACTATCCATATCAAATCAAATATCAGTGTGATAACTGCAATAACATTGATACATTCCAAATGCGTTTTGACAATTTGAATGTTAGTTATCTACCTGAAGATTTCAATTACGAATACACAATGAATAATGGTGACACAATCGTTATTGGATTCCCTACTATTGGTAACGAAATTGAATGTAATGCAATTCTTCGTGAACCAGATAAGTATAGCATTACTCCAATTGATGAATCTTTATTGAATATTTCTAGTTACATTAAATCTATCAATGGTGAAATCAAGAGTGCTATGAGTGCATACAGATACATTGAAAATCTTGATGCATTGTCATTTACAAATTTTGCCAACTATATGACAGATGTTAACTTTGGTGTTAAACCATACATTGAAATTGATTGTTCTTGTGGTAATAAAGTTGCTGTACCATTAACATTCTCACCTGATTATTTCATGCCAAAGATAAAATAATGGTCATAAATATATAAAGGTTATAGGGAAATAAATGACAAACAATAAAAATTATACAAGAATCACTCACCAAGACTTATTAGAAGATTTTACCGCTCGTCTAAAGAATGATGAACGATTCAAGAATATGTCTTCGGCTAGTATCTATTATCTCTTTATGGAGATGTTGGCTGGTACCTTTGATATGACTAACTTCTATATGCAGAGAACTGCTGAAGAAGCATTCATTGATACAGCTAGACTTGATAGTAGTGTGATTAAACATGGTAAGAATCTTGGTTATAACCCAATCCGTCCAACTCCTGCTGAAGCCGAAATACAAATTGTCATTAAAGGACCTTTGCCAGCTTCATTGTTGAATTGTGTTGGTAATAGTGATTCCAAACCGGTCATTTATTTTTCCCAAGAAGAAACTGATTTAGTATTTGACAATAACAAATTCATGTTGAATACTGATTATTCGTATGCATTAACTGATGAAGATATTAAAGATGGTCAAAGTTCCACTTGGACTAAAACATTAACTTATTCTGTACCTGTAGATTCCATGAAATATTTGGAACTACAAGGTATCAAGTTATATGATAATTCTAGTCTTCTACCAATTATAATTTTCCAAGGTGAAGTTAAAACACATGTTATTCGTGGTGTTTCTAATCTAACTAAACTTGGTAAATCATATCAGTTCTATGATATTGACGATTTGAAATTTAGTAACTGGTATGGTCAAAGAGACCCTAATGGCTGGTATAAAGATAGATACTACAGCAAAAATTCCTGGACTAAAGTTGGTATTGGTAAAAATGAAGATGAAGCATTGTCTGACGAAAACCTATTTGAAATTGAAGATTCATCAATTTACTTGAATCACAATTTAGCCAATTTTGACGAAAGTAATAACCTAGACGAAAATGGTAATTCAAAAGTACCTTACAAAGTTTGTTCATTGACAACAAACAGCGACAAGACTGTACGCTTGAAATTTGGTGATGGCGTAATGGTTAATAGTGGTCTTGTATCTGAAGACGAAAATGTATATGTCAAATATCTAATTTGTGAAGGTGCTAAAGCAAATAGAATTGGTAGTAAAACTGCCGAAATTAAAGCAAATAACAAATTCTATGCTACTTGTCCAGGTGGTGTAATTGATGTTACTAACAACATAAAGTTCATATTGAATACAGATATTCTTGGTGGTGTTGATTTTGAAGACCAACAGAGTATCAAGAACAATGCTCCATTGTATTTTGCAAGTAACAATAGATTGGTTACTAAACGAGACTTCATTTCATATTTCAATGGATTGTCTTCACCAATTAAAGTCAAAAATGCTATTGCTTGGTCACAAGATGAAATTGAAGATTTTGATAATGGTGGTCATACTACTTACAAGTATCTACAAAATGCTATATGCTATTGTATTGCAAGCACTTTGTATAATACGACCGGATCTGTATATAGCCCTATAAATGTATTGACTGATAAAGGAAGCAACACAGCGGGCACATTCTCGCTATATGGAACCAATACAGACTATACTAGACACTTGACTGACTATATCAAAATGTTATTGAGTTACGATTCATTCCATGCTACTCAATATGCAAATAATCCATCTGTTCAATGGGTTAAAAATGTAAAGAAGATTCGTGAAAATGCTGAACCAAAGATGATTATCAATAGTAAACTGTATTCATTACCACCCATCGTACAGTATTACGATGTGGTTGGTTCTGTCACTATTGATTCTCTTTCCAAGATGCAAGAATATAAGCGTGAAGTGGAAAATAAAATTTACAAATGGTTGGAATACAATAGCAATTTCAAACAGAAGATATTTAAGTCCGATATTATTAGATTCTTCAATGAAAGAGAAGAAACTAAATCGGTTGACTTGGATATTCGTGTATCTGATATTATTAAATGTAAAGACCTTAGTTTCGTATTTGATATTAGCAGTACACCATTGAATAACATCTATTCATTCAACCCAAATATTCCAGGTAGTGATGTAGCTTATTCTGGTGTTCCTTACAATACTATCACCATTCCAAAAATTGATAGACAAGGAAATGTTTTGACTGCTGACATGTTGGAAGACAAAACATTACAGATATATTTGTATGCACCAAATGAAGAAGGTAAAGAATATAAAAAACGAGCAACTATTCAAGTAACTCCATATTCTGTATCTGAAGGTAATGAAACAATTTCTATCACTATCTACGGTGTTGCTAGTTATTCAAATATTGGTATGGGTCAAAATTCATTATTGTATTTGAATGTACCTTCTACAAATGATTTCTACTCATTGTCTTCATTCTCCACAAACAATGCTAGTTCATACGATTTGACAAGTGCGGAAGTAAATCAAATTCAATCTATGATTAATTCTTGGATTGCTGGTGCAACCACAACTAAAGAAGCCAATAGACCTATTCCATTACCATACTATGTACAAGCATTGAACAACAATACTCGTGAAGAAACAATAATGAGAAAAGGTGTTGTGCAAGATTCTTATAAGACACAATTGACTGAAAAATCATTCTGGATGTATTTTATTCCAAGTGTTATTACTCAATTCTATAAGAACTCTATGATTGATTTCAACGATGAAGATGTTAATGGAGATTTGTGGACAAATATTGACAATCTAGTGTATGACTTATATACACAGTTGAAAGCAACATTCTGCGATGGTGTCTTAGACGATAACAATAATATTGTAAATTTCAGTATGGATAATGAAATACCAGTTGTTCGTTTGAAAATTACTTATAAGTATGGTAATTAATGTATGATTAATGTACAGCTTGAAAATGAAAGTGAATGGGTACTAAAAGGTACTATTACATCAGACTTATCTGAAATCAATTTGGAAGACCCAGATTTCCGAATTGAAATTAAAGATATGTTTGAACACTATATCAGTAGAGAAGACATTGATGAAATTGATGATGCTTATGAAAAAGATACAATGCCTACACTTTCAATAAGTAATAACGAAATTGAAATGGTTGGTTTACCATGTCCAGCTTGTAATGGTACTAAATGGGTTGGTGATACTTATCCTATTGGTAGAACTAATGAATATATTATAAAAGTTTCTAAACTAAAACAGAATGTTAATGGTGTTTTTGATTATGTTGATATTCCAGAAATATGGGATAAAATGGAAGGACCTGTAGAATATCCAGGTCTTTACAATGTTGAAAACACAAATGAATATTATTACTATGAAGGTAATGAAAGAAAACAATATAAGATTGTTAAAAAAGGTGTAAATTCATTACCAGATATAATAACATCAAGTGACCCTTTATATACAGAATTAGATAGTGATAAAGAAAAATTAACAACATTATACTATCTAAAATCAAATCCAAAAAGATTGTATTACTATCTTCCTAGTTCTGAAGGTTTCAAACTTCAATATCAATGTAATTATTGTGGTGGTACAGGTGAAGACCCTGAAGCAGTTACAATTTGCGATGGTGAACCACATCCAATTTTGACAGAACGATATTATTCAAATATTGCTGATTACAATAATTCAGACGATTATTCACTAATTCAAAATGGATTCCAATTCTGGTTAGAAGACAATAAATTGATTTTTAGAATGACTGCTAGAGGTCAAAGTTCAATCAATCCAAGTGGTTACTATGATGAATTGTCACAAAGTTATACTGAACGAGTTGGTTTCTCAATGGCTATTGTTGCTTTGAGTTTGGATTCTACTCACAATATTTCATTCAATGCATATATCACTCCAAAATTCAAGATAAGTGATTTCTTTAGATTTGGCAATCAAGAAGATTTACAGATACCATCTGCAATAAATGGTAAATTTAAAACATGTCCTTTGTGTAGTGGTGAAGGTTATCTTGTATATCCACCGGAAAGCGGTGGAATAGAATGTCCAGCTTGTAATGCTGATAATTATTGGCTTGATAGATATGGTTATCCATACTATGAAGGATATAAGCAAGATATGTTGTATGTGAATAACCATAATTGTGAATATTCGGCATCTTATAGTTCATATTACAATGGTGAAAAGAATGTAGTTTCTAGTGTTACTTCAGCAGGAACTCATACTCCATTATATGGTGTTATCGCATCTGCATTCATTCCTTCATATCTAGTTACAGGTACAACTATTGATGTGTTAAATCCTTCCAAATCTGGAGAAAGAAATTTCACATTAGATTACGATAAAGTCAAATTGGTAAACGATGATGATTCAGACTATGTAATATTCACAAGTGGATTAACAACACAAACATTTAGTGCTGTTCCTATTACATATTTTGAATATAGAGGTGAATGTATATCTGACGATGTTGATGTAACATTAATGCAGCAAGAAATTGAAATAACAGACGATACTAAACCAATTATTCGTAAAAAGCGTGTTGCTTTCGGAGCAAGTATATAATGAAAAAAGAAGTTGACATACGAAATTCTACTGGTCAAGATTTTGTAGAAGAAATTAATACCTATAACAAGAACAAATATCAAGTTCGTTTCTCTAATTTTCCTAACTTTACCGGTCACAAATTCAATATGAATTTATTGAACTTGTACATTCAGTCATTCACTGTTCCTGATCTTTCTATTCCAATGCTAAAATCTGTCTATATGCATGAAGAACAAAAGCATCCTAACACAATTGGTAAAAGAGAATTACAGACAATTACTATTACTTTCCAAGTTTGTGAAAACCAACAAAATTGGTATGCTTTTTATGCTTGGTTGTACTATATGCGTCATGGTATGACTTGTGGTAAAACAAGTCTCAAAGGAGAAGAATTAGTCCGAATGGACTGTATTGATGCTATTGATGTGTTAAATTTTGATAACACAGGTGCATTAGTTTCAAAAATGACTTTTGGACACTGTATTCTAAACAATCTATCAAGTATGGAATTACAATTCAGCACTTCAGAAATTGCTTCTTTTACAGTAACATTTGAAGTAGAATATATTGATTTGGATTTAATGACGGACGATGAATAATGAAGTTAACTTACAAATGTAAAGAATGTGGACTAGACATTTTAACCAATAATGGATTGGTGTCTCATATTGTTAATTATCATAAGATTAAACCTGAAGAATATTACGAAAAATATATTGCACAGGAAGGTGAAGGAAAATGTCTTTACTGTGGTAACAAAACAACATTCATAGATTTAAAGCATGGTTATAAGAAATATTGCAGTTTTACTTGTCGCAATAAATGGATTGGCGAACACGATGAAAAAATGAGTATGAAATGTGAAGAATGTGGATTCACTATTGAAGGTCCAAATAAAAATTCATTCTCACAAAAATTCGTATATCATTTGAAGACTCATGGATTAACACAAAAAGAATATTATGACAAATACTTAAAAAAGCCTGAAGAAGGCAAATGTGTAGTATGTGGTAAACCAACTTCATATTACAATTTTCTACAAGGCTATGCGAAAAATTGTTCTGGTATCTGTGCTGCACAAGCAGTAAAAGCTAAAGAAATTGCTGAAGAACGAAAATTCCAAGAAGAACAAAGAATCATAAAACAAACTAAAGAAGAAGAATATAAAAATTATGTTCAAGAACTAAAAGATAGAGTTCATCAATTTGATTGGGAAGGTGAACGAAATTCTTGGTTAGGTGGAACAAAACCTAGATTCATTAACACGAAAGACAACTTAATTACTGACAATTCAATGTCATACATTGATGGTCAAGAATATTCTGCTGAAGGTCAATGTGTTACCGAACATTACAAAGAACATTCAAATATTGTTGAAACAGAAGAGTTTAAAGATTTTAATAATATATTCTGGCTATAAATACTAATGAGGTATATAAATGGCTGAAGGATTAGAAAACCTTAGAATTGAAATGGATAAAGCAAAGTTAGCGGTCGCACAAGACCAGTTATCTGTTGTTAAGTCATTCAAAACTTCAGTCCAAAAAGATTTGAGAAATGGCTTTGCTACAATGGCAAAACCAGGTAAACTATTTGATTTCAAAGGTTTCCAAAATAAAATTGGAAATATCTTCACAAGTAGTGCTAAATCATTTGCATCTCATTTTAGTAACATTGGTTCAGCATTTAGTGGATTGAAAGACAAACTCACAAATGCATTTTCAAATCTAAATGTATTCAAAGCATTTAGTGCAATTAAAGACAAATTCGGTGAAGTAAAGAACAAAGTCAAAAAATTCGTTGGTAAAGACTTAGAAACACTGAAGAGAAAATTCTTTGAAAACTGGTATAGTCCCGAAAAAGTCTGGATGCGTCAGCAAAAAGTTGCAGAACGATATTGGCGTAAGCAATGGAAAAAGGCTGAAAAGAATAGAAAAGTAATTGAAGCTAAAGACTTGAAAAAACAACTAAAACAAGAAAATAAGAATAAAATTAAAGGTAAAGAAGCTACTGTTGGACAAGTATATGGAAAAATTGCTAAAGCAGTTGATAAAATTGCTGCAACAGTTTCTTGGTTCTTTAGTGGTCCTGGTTTCGGTATTGGTCTAGCTATGGGATTAACACCTCCAGTTTTGATTCTGAGTGCATCAATCCTTGGTCTAGGTTATTTGCTATGCAAAACATTAGAAACGCTTATATCGCCTATTATAACGATTGTAAGCGATACTCTGACTTGGTTACGAAATGAAATTGGTGGACCGATAAAGACTGTATTGACTTCAATATCAAATGTTATTAGTAGCTATCTTGGCATTTATGAAAAGATGTTTAAAGTCGTAAATGTCATATTTGATAAAGTTGCCAAATTCTTTGATAGTCCAATTTCTACAATATCTAATGGATTTACAAAAGTTGCTGGTAAAATTTCTAATACATTTGCACCAAAAGAACAAAAAGAAAAAATGAAACTGTCTGATAAAGCAAAAACTAAATCAGAATTGGCAAATGTTTACAACAACTTCAAGACATCATTCATTAACCCAACATTGAAACGCAATAAAGAATTTGACGAAAAAACATTTGGATTCTTTGAAAAGGTAAATAACAAATTCATTGAAGATTCAATGAAGAAAAATAATACTGGTGCAATGGATATTGTAGAAAAAACAGGTAGAACAATTAAAGAAGGTCTATCTAACCTATGGGGTTCATTCAAAGATGTTATAAAACAAACGCCTAACAACGAAACAATTGAATCCACAGTTGTTATACCTGAAAATTCCTTCCAAAGATTGACAGAAAGTTTTGATAACATGAGAGCTGATACAATTCAATTGTTATCTGAAATTAAGACTGCTGTTATATCAATTTCAAAAAACAATATCAAAATCGGTAACAAAGTTGCTGATGTTGGTACTGGTGTTGCAGCTGATACAAAATTGCAGCCAATAAATGTAATGGTAAATCAAAAAGACAATAGTACTGAAATTATCAACATTTTGAAGAAAATGAGTGGTGGTGTTGATAAGATTGCAAACAATACTGTTCCAACAGAAAATACAACTAGACGAAGTCCTTCTACATGGTCTCTTGAGGGTTAGTTATGGGACTTCAAATAATTTCTTCTCAAAATAAAAATGAAGGTAAAAATACTTTTATAGGACAAAATAATTATTTTGTTCTTGAACTATATCGTAACGATTATTACCAGAACAACAAATTGTATTGGCGTCCAGGATTTGAAGGTATCTTTGGATTTCATGGCATATCCACCGAAAATCTATCATTGAATTTTACAACAGAATGGACTGATGCAGGTGGTGCAAAACTTGGTAAAGCAATTTCTACTATGATTAATAGTAAGATATTCAAAGCATTTGCTGGACAGAGTGAACAAGGTTTCCAGCCAATGATATTGACTGATGCTTGGACACAACAAAAAGTTCAAGGTTCACAACCATTAAAAATTGATTTAACATTTAAGTTATATAACGAAAATTCTACAGCAGGTACCAATTACACTGATGCCTTAAAATTCTTAACCCATATATGCTCTCCTATTAAACCAATCAAAATGGGTTCAGATGCTGTAGGCCTTTTTAAACGAGCTGTTGGCGGTTTCATTGAAACAGGTTCAGAAATTTATGAAGCTGGTACAAACATATTGAAAACACCTGTTAAAGATGCAAATAAAGCTGATGTATCTTTTACTGAAACCGCTGCAGCTTATGCTGGTGGATTGGTAAATGCAGCCAATGGATTGTACAAAGATATTGCTAACAAGAGTATCTTAGGTAGAAACAATGGTAATTTCACTACAATATTCTCATTTGGTGATAAGATATTTTCTCACAACCGCATTGATGATAAAGGTAATCTAATTGGCAACATAGTATCTGGTGGTTCTAAAAATATTATTACTGGTCTTGTTGATTGGATTGTTACCAGTTTTTCTTGTACACCATCTGTTCAATTTACTTGGGATGAAGAAAATAAATTACCTAAGCCTTTATGGTGCAACTTTAAAGTATCTCTTGAAACAAGATATACTCTATCTAACAAATATGTTTATGATTTGTTGAACCAGAATATTATAACATTGGCTGAAGAAAAGGTTTAAATTCTTATTTCATTCAACCTATAAACATTGCTATTAAATTCACCTGATTTTACCCATTCATAATAAAGGATATACGATTCACCATCTTTCGTAACTGTTTGTGGTTCTGGTATATCCAATATTTCAACTTGTTCCCAAGTATAGTCTGTGTCTGGTTTTGCAGTTCCACCAAGTGCTTTTCTAGCTTTCTTCTGTTGTTCTGTTAGATTACTTCTATCATAGAAATAGCCTGCTTTATTGGCTCTTCTATCCAAATAGTACATCCAATTACCAGCATTTGGTATTTGGTCTAATTTACAATTGATTGTAAAATCTAAATAGATTGGCTGACTATTATCCAAGTTTCGTTCTTTAGAGAATGTCACACCCCAACCTTCAATTACAACTATCAAAGGTCTTTGAATTAATCCAGGTAATACTCTAAGTTTCCACAATTTAGCACCATAGTAATTTTTCAAATTAGCAGGTCCACCTACACGATTTTCATCGTCTCTTGTTGTTACCAATACTTGGGCTTCGTTTACCACATCTTCTATCGTATCACCAATTGCATTGATAAGTCCTTTTGCTGAATCCTTTTGTGAAGTCAAAATATTTCCAGTACTATTTACCAAGCTTGTTGCTTTATCAATACCACCTAATACACCATTGACAACATTGTTACCAATTGAATTGATATTGACTTTGGAAGCAATACTTGGTTGAGCAAACAATGACAATAACTTTACCCATGTTTGCCAAGGTGTTAATTGTTTAGAACCAATTGTCTGTGTTGTATAAATTCTAAAACTCAATGGGAATGTTACAGAATTAGTTCCATTGTAAGTTCTATCTGATGTTTCATCAACAGCATTGAATGAACGGTCATTACCACCAATTGTTGTTATCACTTCCATTAAATCGGAACACAAATAACCTTTTACGATATCTGTCAATGATGCTGCAGGACCTGTTGTCCATGCAGCTTGACTCATAGAAAATGGTGGTAGTTCTTTCAACACACCACACATTTCAACCAAGCCATTATTCTTATCGGTTTTAAATGATGGGTCATAAGTATATAACATAAATAAGTTATTACCATATTCACGCAATAATTCTACAGATATATCTGATTCTTGTTTCTTTTCATTTTTGATTGGTTTGGCTGGAGTAGATTTTAATTTCGTTTTAGCTTCAACTTCTTTTTTCTGTTGTTCATAGTTTATTTTTGCTTGTTCTTCGCCTTTTTTACGAGCGACATCTTGCTGTTCACTTGTTAGAGGTTTATTGTTGTTTTTGATTTGTGCTTTAACAGTTTCCTTTTTGACTTCATTAGCTATACCACCAGCATTAGGTGTTTTACCACCGGTCATCATTTTATCATTTTTATCTGCAGTTTTACCTGCTTGTAAACCTGCATAATAAGCATTAGCTTCCGCCTGAGAACCGAAATTAGGAACACTACTAGGGTCAGATTCTTTAGACCATTGTTGCTGGTTACCTCTACTAATAGCTTCTTCTTTTCGTCTTTGTTCTAATACTTTTTTATCTACTGTGAATATTCCCATATATACTATTTATGGTTATAAATATAATATGTCACTGAATGTTGTAGGTTTTTATAAGATAAGACCAAAGTTACCATTCCGTTATAAAACAGAATGGTATGCAGGCTTGCTCGGTGATTACGAAAAACACTTATCTTATTGTGTTACAGATGTAACATTGCCAAAAATGGGTATTGAAAATACTAATGGATTTTCATTCTTCGGTGATGTTCTAATGTCAAATCCTACATTCAGTCCAGGTGAACGAAAACTTGAAGTATCATTTGAAGAAACTGATTACATGCTTGTTTCTAAATTCTTGGATAAATTGGTTGGTAAAAGTTTTTCAAGATGTCCGTATTTCTTGACTATTGTCATTACTCAATACGATGAACACTTCCAAAAGGAAATATCCAAAAAAGGTTATGTCTGTCATTTGAGTAATTATGAAGAACCATCATTCAAACGAGATGGTCAAGCACAAGCTGTAAAAATTAGTGCTACATTCATAGTGGATTCTGTCATAGAACATTTCACAAATGACAAGATAGTTCAAGGTCAAATCCGTAGAGAAGTTAATGGATTGGATATTAACGAACTTGTAATTGATGAAGAAAATACAAGTTTCAAATATGGTAATTTGAAAATACCTACAAATGGTTCTAGTACAAATGCTTCTAGCTTTAGACAAGCCAATATAAGAGATTTAAGAACTCGTATGAAGAATGCTGGTATTGACACTACAAATCTATCACAAGTTACGGAATATTTGAGAAAACACACTGACTATTATTCAGGTACATCTGGTGGTCGCTGTGCTGAAGGTGTTTCACTTGCTGTTAGTATTGTTGAAGGTAAAGATGAATATGCTGCACATGGAAATGGAAATACTTATGCTATTGCTGGTTCTAAACCAGTTGAAATGAGGGCTAATGAAATTGATAAAAAAGCAGCAAACCTTAAAAATGGTGAATCATTCATAGTTAGAGTTTCAAATATTAATGATGGTGTTCCTGGTGATACTCTAGCAGAACTATATGGTCACGTTGTGATTGTATCTCGTGATTCAACAGGACAATTGACATATACATCTGACTTCCAGCAAAAAGGTTGGAGAACTTATTCTAACATTGATACACTAATTCAAAATGGTGCAAAGTTTGAGGTAATGGAATTGTAAAATGGCTCTTAATGTATTAAATAATTTCTTTGCAGTGAAAAGCATTAAATTGTCTGATGCATTTGCTGTCTACATTAAGTTTAAAGAATCATCTAATTTTGTAGAATATACTGATTGTACTGGATTCACAATTCCTAAATTTGAACAAGAAGAAGACTTATATACTTATGGTAATATATCACAAACATTCTTGATTCCAAAATATGATAGCTGTAAAGAATTTTCATTGACTTTCTACGATACAATTGATAAACCAAAAGAAGAATTTTTCTTAAATAATATCGTTTATAAATTAAACCAAAACTTCAATAATGATGGTCTAGGAAGTAACTATGCAAACTATCTACAAAACAATAAAATTGATACAATCAAGATAAAAGTCGCTGATAATCTATTACACAAATTCGTGTATGAATATGTTTTTAAAGATTGTAAAATTGTAAACTATTCACTTTACAATCTTGATGCTCAAACTGATTCACCTTGTCAATTGACATTCAATTTCTCATTTGAAAGTTTTGCCAAGAATGATTTGAATGAAATGCCATATACAGAACCTCCTAAAGCTGAACCAATTGTGCAGCCAAAAGTACATGAACCTGATGGCAAGGTCAATTATGATTCTGTAAATATTGATGGTGTGTCCTATGCTAACAAGGAAGAATTAGAAATTGATTATAGAGATTCAATTACACAAGAAGACATGAATGTTGGTAAGGGTGAACAACTTTATCAAGCAGCATTTAGTGAACTAGAAGACATTGATATTGATGCTGAAGATGTTGAACCAGAATTGCAAGCTTCAGTTTGGAAAGAACAAACCATTAGTAAAGACTTAGCTGCTATTAGTAATCCTGCATTAGATTTACCAGATGTTGATGAATTGATGGAAGATAGTTCTGAAAGTAATTCTGAATTGAATACAGACATTCAAGTGGCTAAAGAAACACCACCTGATACAACAAATCAAGTAGCTAATGTATCACCACCAGAACCTAAACAAGAACCTGTTAAAAAAGAAGAACCAACATATTCACCAAGTATGTTAGCAGAACAAGCTGCAAAATATGATATAACGAATGGTACAACTAAAGGACAAAAAGGTACTTATTATGCAGTTGGTATTAATAGCATGGGTACTGATGTAGAAAATAGAAAACAATTTGATAGTGCATATACGAAATACATTAATAAGAATGCACCTGGGTAATAAATATATTAAGGTAAATTATGGCAATTACATCAATTTGGAATAATCCATTTTATAATACTCCACCCATACCAAAGTGGTCTTGGGAATTAGACTTTCAAAGTCTTTTCGTTAATAACGATACAACTAAAGAAAATATAATTGATTATGCTGAATCATTGAATAAAGCAGCTGTATCTTGCCAGTGGGGTGGTAGAAATGGTAACTTGATTCCAGTATATTATGCTGGTGTTGAAGCTAGATTACCAGGCCGTTCTCAACCAACAGGTGATTTGACTATAAAGTTCAATGAAAATACCAAAATGAATGTTACGAAAATTTTGGAAGAACTTTACCATGCTGAAATCACTTGTGATTCGTATTTTGAAAATAAAGAAGGTTATGCTTTCAATAAGAACTTCAATAAGGTTGATAGAAGTATTAGATTGTTGATTCATAGACCAGATGTAGTAATGGCTCATAATTCAAATGATGACGATTATTCCAAAAATCTATTGTGCGAAATTACTTATCATAACTGTATTCTATACAAACTCGACCCAATAGATTTGTCATACGAAACTGAAGATGAAGTCATTTCTCATAATGCTACTTTTGGTTATGACTACATGACTGTTAAAGGTAACCAAAACGCATACAACACAATTAACAAAACTTGTGCTATGCATAGTTCATCATTTGCTATATAAGGAGTAGATATGGGATTAGAATTAATGAAAAATACCTTGAGAAAACCACCTTCTACACCTTTGACAAGTTGGTTGTTTAGAGTATATTTCTATCAAGATTCATCTTCTTGGGGTTTGCAGTTAGAAGACAATCTTGTTACAGCAACTCCAATTAAGATTGATTTGCCAAAATTTGAAACATCCATTGTTACACAAAAGTTCTTCGGTGGTGAAAAATCTTTTCCTGTATTGAGAAAGCATGGTGGAGATACAACTCTAGAATTTTATGCATATTCAGCACAAAAGGAAAATGATTTTATAGTTAGAAATTTCATAAAGACCTGGGATAAAACATTCTTACAAGGTAAAGGTGTTTATTATCGTAAAGAGTTCTATCCTACATTCAACAAAATTGATGCAAAGCTTTACAGTAGAACTGACGAATTGTTATATACTTATACATTTATGAATTGTATAACAACTTCATTGGAACTTGGTACATTGAACTATGAAGGTGACGAAGTCCTACGATTCATTGTTGGGGTTCACTATGACGATTGGTTTATGGAAGTCAATTCTGTTACACAAGACGAAAAAGAAAAATTCAAGCTTTATACAAGCGACAAAGACATGATTAAATATTGGAATAGTTAAATGGGAATTGGTGATATAATCTGTGAATACATTTATGGTAGTTTTCTATTACTGAAAGCTGCTCTAGAAGTAGCACAGAAAACTTCTAAAGCATTATTGAAAGCATTAGATACATTGTTCAATACTCTAATGTCTTGGTGTAGATTCGTGGTTGATGTAGCTATTAAAGCTGTACTGGATGCTATACGAGTATTCCAAAAATGGCTAATTGACCAGTTATTGAATTTTGATTTTAGTGCTCTTTGTAATGGTATGTTTAGATGTGCAGCTTTGCTTGAAGAAGTGCTTGACCCAAATTCGTTAATGTCAAGAACTTTAAAGAAATATACCAATTACAATGCTAGACCTCAAGAAGAATTGTATGCTATCGTTGGTGACTTCAAAGAATTTAAAGACACAGTATGTAATTTTGGTTTCACATACAATTTTGGTTTGAGTGCAATTAAATCATTGTTGAATACTTATGAAGCAATGTGTGAAGAATTTTTAGACATGCTTGAAAGAAACAAAGAACGAATTAGACGATTCCTTCAAAGATATCTTGACACATTAATTGATATTGGTGTGTTTGATTTACTTGATAAATTGAAGAAGTTCTTTGATTGTGTGTTGATTGATACTGATATCTGTTCTAACATTAGAACTGCCAATTCATTCTATAACACAATGCTTGCTAAAATGTGGATTGAAGAAAGTGGTGATGGATATAAAATCCAAACTGAAAAGGCCACTTATTTCATGAATGCTTTTGATAGTAGAATAAACCAATTTAGCAATACCAAGCAAGAATTGAAAAAATTGATTGATAGTATGTTGGCACCTTCTCAAGTGTTAGCTGCTAAAAACGCTTTCAATCTTTCTGCAAATATTTTCCCAGGTGGTATGAGTTGGGAAGATATCAAAAATGGTAACTGGAAAAATAACAGATGTTACAACTACTTTAAAATGAAACGCCGTGCATTTATTGCAGCATTTAAGAACGAACATCCAGAAACACAAAATCTAGGTACAGACATGATTCTTGGTGGTTTGAAAATTGATGACCAAGATGGTACAGTTAGTGTAAACTTTACTGACGATAATGGAAATATTGTTGATTATAAGTTTGATAAAGACAATTTACCAGCAGGTGTTACTTATGAAACTGACCCAGATGCAGAATATTATTTGAACAATACCGGTAACAATTATGAAATGAATGGTGCTTTGTACAATGAGGAAACTGACGAAATCATATCAAACTTAAGAGGTGCCATTGAAATTGCTATTCATAAGAATGAAACTTTGAAAGCACAAGTACAACGCAAGTTCCAGATGAATGGTTATACTAGAGAAGACGAATTAATGAAATCTGTTTAATGAGGTGTGATATGAATATATTTGAACAACAAAGAGATATTTTATTTGAAGCATGCAAGAAAGTCGCAACTGACCAGAAATGTCCAAAATGGATTGCTGATATACTACGAGATTCCGTCATGAAAGCCAAAAATCTAAAAGACGAAAGCTTTCCATCTTTCTCTGACCAGGAAACACCCCAGGCTGACCAGCAACTGGAGATTGGTAGTGTGGTAGTAATTGAGAACAATAATACCAGCTGCACGGCTAAGCTTTTAAATGAGGCTATACCTGTGGACAACATTAGACTATTTGATGTTCAGGTCATTGAAAATAGCAAAAATCACACCAAAGGTCAGATATTCTTCAATATTCCCGAAACAATGATGAGGTTAAAATAATGTTACCATTAAGTGCAAACCCAGACTTTAGCAATATCACCAACACAAAAGTCGTAAACCCATATTATGACATTAACGGTGAAAAGATTGCTACTCAGATTGATGTGTATGGTACAGATGCACTTGACCAAGCTATTGAAATGGTTTTATGTACTGAACCGTATGAACGATTGTTCAATCTTTCTTTAAGTTCACCTCTATATCAAGTCTTATTCCAAAATTCAACCGATATTGACACGATTATGTCTTCAATATTTGACCAAATAGAATTTTGGGTTCCGGTTGTTATTGATAGAGATAATGCTGAGGTGGAAAATCTAGTGGCAGAACATGCATTGAGATTCAAGATACCTTATGTTAGTTCCAATGGACGATTCGCACATACTTTTAACCGCATAATTGGAAAATAGTTATAAATACATTATATGATTAGTTTTAGTGAGTATGTACAATTAAACCAAAACAAAGCCTTCAACCATCAACCGGTTGCAGTACCTGAAGTTAAGGTTAAGAAAATTGTATCACAAATAATCGCACCTGCTCCAGTTAAAGAGAAAGATGTTTATGACTATATGAAAGAAGCTAATCCAAAAGTTTGGACTGCTAAAATCGTTAAAGACCAGAAATACTTAATCTACAATGAACACTACTTGAATGTTAGTATTTTAGCAAAAACTTTAAAAGACTTATATAACCAAAATGGTTATGAAAATTATGGATTTTCAAAATTAGATGAATCAGATTTGATAAGATATACAACAGTTCGTGATATCTTGTCAAGAGAGTTTATGAACCCAACGGCTACAACAGAGCTTGAGCCTAGTAGTGTTGCACAAACTATCTTTGAAAATGAATTGAAAGATTTTGAATGGAAACCTCAACCTCTAATTCTTAAATAGGTGAATTTATGAATATGAAAACAAATAAGTTGTTGGAGGTCAAATTACTGGTAGAACCCTCAATCATAGAGGAAACACTTACCAGAATGGGTATTCCCGACAACAAAAATAAAATTTTATACCAATCTTGTCATTTGTTGAAACAATTTGATACTTATTATCTTGGTCACTTCAAACAATTGTTCGTTTTAGGCCGTGGTAAAGATGGATTCCCTGGTTTTGGCAATGTTAGTATGGAAGACATTGAAAGACGAAACTCTATTGCATTCTGTCTACAAAAATGGAATATGATAGAAGTCATTGAACCATCTGAAATTGCTGAACACAATGTTAGAATTTTCGTTCTTCCACACTCCGAAAAATACAAATGGCAACTCATTAAAAAATTCAATGTCAAAAATTTGGAGAATGTCTAATGGCAATAGCTACAGTAAAAAATTTCATTCGTGGTGGAAATTTCACTACCTTATATTATGTTGTTAAGACTATTTTGCAACATGACAATTATTGTCAAAGAAAATTTATTGATGCTCAATTTGATGATTGGCATTATTTCCGTAGAGTACAACTTAAATTTGGTAATGGATTAGTCAATACAAAAGAAGGTATCAAGTCTTTTTATAGTATTACACCGGAACTTTATGAAGTTTATGTGGATGCTATGTGGAGCATTAATAGACAGCCAATCAGATGGACAGATATACCCAAGAAAAAAGACGATGTTGAAAACACTAAAGATACAATTGACAATGAAGTAAATATCACTAAAGATAAAATAGATAGTGAAATCAACAAAACTAGAGATTCTATTAATAGAGAAGTTGAATTAACTAGCCAAAAGGAAAAAGATAATAATGTTCACTATGTAGATTATGATATGGAAGTTGAATCTATGGACTTTAGAACAGCTGCTAATCTACTTAATGAAAATGGTTATTATCTTGTAGACGAAAATTAATTATTATCTTCTTTGAAATCTTTATCAAGTTCAACTATTTTTTGTTGGACTTGATTTTTCTTATATGTTTCAAGAAACTTATTAATTTCATTTTTAAATTCGTCTAATGTCTTTGGTGAATTAAATCTTGGTAAATAGGTACCTATTTGATGTTTGTTACTCATATCTTGAAAATCAAACAAATAAACCATCGGTTCAAAATTATACTTATCATTTTCCAAATATTCCACCAAATCACATACCCATAAATCTTTATATACCCAACGATTATATTTTCTAGTGGTAGTGAATCCATTCTGTTTCAGATATGCAATGTATGGTTCACTAATTTCAGTAATTTCTTTTTCGGTCATACGAAATCCTTTGCTAAAGTTTTCTTGCTTCTATATGATAACAATAACTTGTATGAACATTCAATAGATAAATCATTATCCAAGAAGTTCAAATATATTCCAATCAACTCATCATCCATTAGATTTTCATCAGTTGGTTTTTCCAATGCTTCATATTGTTTGTTAGAATACCAGCGTTCTCTATCTTTTTGAAAATCATTATATCTAAATCCTAAAAGTTTAAATGTATTCTTTGTTGATTGATAACTAAGATGCAATATCTTTTCATTTTTTTCAAATTTAACTTCTATGGTTGGTCTTGCTTGCATTTTACCTTTAGTCAATACATTGATTTTCCAACCTTCAAATTTTTCTGCCCAAACTTTAATTCGTTCGTTAGCCTTTTCCAATCTTTCAAGATTCTTTTTAGTGTCTGCAATGATTTTTTCTAGTGGTAATGATGGCATCATACTGCGAAATCCTTTTCCATAATTTCCTTTCGTCTGCTAATTTTATGTTCTTTTATACACATTTCAACATTTCTCAATTTTTCTGCACAAGTTTTTACAAGATAATCAATGGTTTCTTCCGAATCCAAATCACTCCAATCAAATTGTTCAAGATGAATATTATACTTTTGTCTGTATAAACTATACAAATGATTAACAAATGGTATACTTATATGTGGACCTGCTGTAATATGAAAAATCATATCATCACCATCATCAGAATAAGATGCTGTAGAAGCAGTAATGTTACCTGAAAAAAATGCATCATCAATATTCTTTATAGTAAACATACCAATTTTAAATTGATAATAACTTATGTCTCTTTTAAGATTACCACCTTTAGTTAAAATATTTGATTTTGAAATATCAAATCCATATTTTTCAGCACATTTCAACAAACATTTAACTTTTTCTAATCTACCAAATTTCATATAAAATCCTTGGCAAGTTCATTTTTCTTTATCGCTGATTCAACTGATTTTCTAAATGCATTAATATCTTTATGATACATTTCACAAGCTTGGGTGATTTCTTTTATGAATGATATACTAATTTTTCTTACATTTCTAATCTTATCATTGTAATCGTTAATTTCTTTTGAGTATCTACGGTAATCAAAAGAATAAACATTAACATCTTTAAATTTCCATTTGGGTCCCGTTTTACCAAATGTACATTCCAAATAGATACCTGCGTTATGACTTATCCAATTCATACCATCCATTATACCAGTCAACATAATACCAGGCTTATTCTGCATTGTTCCTGTTAAATTAACTGTCCATGTCCAACGCTTGAACTCATCGGTCATGAAAGTCTTTTCAATATAATCAACACAATTAGAAATCAAATCAACATTTTTCTTTGTAGTGTTGATTTGGTTTCTAATTCCTGTTAATGAATTTTCAGTGTCTTTGTTCATTATTCAAAATCCTGTAATAAAGCAGCCTTCTTCTTTCGTGACAAATCAGCCTTATATTCACGAATCTGATTACCCAAATGTTCAATCAGCATTTCGTCAGTATAGCTAAATGCAGGAACACTTCCATTGCAATAAAGCTTTTCACCATCATATTCAGTTTCATAACACATATAGACTTGTTCGTCTACAAGTGCAATCAAGAAACCACGATTATCATTTGCACATTCTTCATTCACATAGGCATGAATGGTTGGACAAGTACCAAATTCATCTGGTTCAAGCATGTTCTGGTCAATCAGGTTCTGTTCATCGGGTGGAACATAGAGTCCCATGTATGACACCACCTTATTGAATCGTTCAAGTCCTTCTGTTCTTTCAAAATTCATAGTTTACCTTCCTTTTTTGAAATCAGTTTCAATTTGTTCTTTTTTCAAATTCATTTTTGCTACTTTCAATGAACATAACATATCATTCAAATAATTCACAAAACCTTCGTAATCAATCGGTTGTATTCTTTTACAATTCTTGTTTGGTACAACTACATAATTTCCTTTCAAATCTTGACCAATTTTAAATCCATCTGATATCTTATGCAACATCATTGAATTTTCTCTTTCATTAATCCAAAATCTTGCAATAGTATCTTCATCATACCTTATTTCAGATAAATACCGAATGGTGAATGGTGTATTTTTTACCATCTCAACAATGTCATCACACGTTATTTTCATAACCTTCATCACCAGGGAATTTGATTCCAGGATATTTAATTCGCATTGCTGGCTTCCACCACCAATCATTTTCATCGCCGTGCAAGGCAAGACCATCTGACTTACTTTTCATATCAATGAACCATTCTTTGAATTCTGGCGTAAATTCACGCTTTAACTTTTTTACTTCACCCATCAATCTAGTATTCTTGAAATAAACGAGTCCAGTAAAAACTTCTGCTGTTTCTACTATTTCGTTTTTATTGTAAAAAGTAATGTCAGACATTCTATCTCCTGTTTTTGGTAAATGTAATACTTTTTTAGTATCTTGTCAATAGTTAAATTCTGTTATTCATTTCAGCAACAATCTCATCAATCGCACTCTTAACATTCTTGCCAGTGCAATCTATGATGCGACCACCCATATTGTCAGACCAGTGAGAGCCTTCTTCGTCATAACCAACCAAAATTTCACACAAATCAATGTGATAAGGTTTTTCTGCAAACGGCTTGATATACAATTGTGTGGCATTTATGCAATTAGCCAAACCTTCGTTCTTGCTGCGGATAGTAACAACAAGTTCGTTGACGTTAATTGAACCGGAAATTCTTTTACTAATTTTCTTATTAGCATTAATGAAAGAGGCAAGCAGGTTTTCGTAAAATTTAGTAATGGCTTCCATAATGTTACCTCGTTGTTTGTTTTGTTGTTTACATTTATAATATAGAAACTTTTAGGTCATCTGTCAATATTTAAACTTAGTTTTTATGTTATTTTTTGTTTACAAATACGGTTATAAATATAGTAATTATGATTATAACAAAAGCATATAAAATTAGATTATATCCAACAAAATGCCAAAGAGTCTTTTTCAATAAGACTATGGGTGCTTGTAGAGTAATTTATAATGAAATGCTTTATAAAATGTTGTTTGATTATAATAAATCTAAAAAGAAATATAATTATTATGAAAAATATAATCTTTTTACTATGTTAAAAAATAAATATATTTGGATGAAAGAAGTTGATTCACAAGCACTAGCACAAGTATATAGAGATTTAGAAAATGCTTATAAAAATTATTTTTCACATATAGCAAAATTACCAAAATTAAAAAAGAAAAAAGAAAAAAATACATATAGAAATTGTCGTTTATATAATAATATAAATGTGCTTTTTGCAACAAATAGTTATATAAAAATACCAAAAGTTGGATTAGTAAAATATAGACAAGATTATGATTTTTCAAAATTAAATATACAAAAAGTATATAACATTACTGTAGAACGAAGCAAAACCAACAAATACTATTGTTCAATATGTGTAGATGTTGAAATTCCTGAATATGAACATACAGGAGAAGTAATTGGTGTTGACTTAGGTATTAAGGACTTAGTGATAGATAGTAACGAAAATAAGTACTCAAATCCTAAGTATCAAATTAAAGCAGAAAAGAAAATCAAACATTTACAACGATTATACAGTAAGAAAACGAAAGGTAGCAAGAATCAAGAGAAAGCTAGACTGAAACTTGCTACAGCTCATGAAAAACTGAGCAACAAAAGAAAAGACAACCTTCATAAGATAACTACTAAACTAATAAAAGAAAATGATGTAATCTGTATAGAAAATCTATCAGTTAAAAATATGACTAAGAATCATAAACTTGCAAAAGCAATACAAGATGCTTCATTTGGAACTTTAATTAGTATGTTGAAATATAAGGCCGCATGGCACAATAGGAAAATTATAGAAATCGGTAGATTTTATCCAAGTTCTAAACTTTGTCACTGTTGCGGTCATAGAATGTCATATATGGGACTTGAAATCAGGGAATGGACTTGTCCTAGATGTAAAGCGGTACATGACAGAGATATAAATGCTGCAATAAATATAAAAAATGAAGGTTTAAGAATTTTAGATAAAAGTACCGGTGAGGTACCGGAAACTTATATGCCTGTGGAGAATCCAACTATGGATGACAAGTTAGCAATAACCCTAAAAAGTAGTGGTTCTATGAAACAGGAAAACATTTAATGAGGAAAATAATGTTATCCTATAGTGAAATTTTCAATATACAGAAGACCACTTTGCCATTATCCAAAAAAGAATTGGAGAGTGTTCTATCCAAAAGTGTATTTACTGGCTATGTTCAATGTTCTTATTCTGTCCTAGTACAAACATTGAAAGACATAGCTACAGCTGAAACATATCAATGTACAGTCAATCCTGAACAGATGTATCAAATGGGTAACAATCCATTTGAAAGAGCCGAAGTAATTATTCAAATTGAAGGTACTCGTTTCTACGAAGAATTTATCAATAAAGTTATCTCCAATGAAGATACGAAGGAATGGACTGATTTCGTCACATATTCCGAAACATTTAGAGGTGAATTGAAATCTGTCAAAGAACAAGTGATAAAGAAATATATTTGGTCTAGACAGAATATTAATAACTGGTGTGAAGAAAAGTATGTACCATTGTTAGGTGAAGACAAGGAACAATTGATTAATGATTGGGACACTTTCAAAGCTAAGGTATTATTAACCAAAGACTTATATGGATTCATAGAATGTTGCAATGAAAGTGATTTAGCCAAGGCAACCAAAGCACTTTCAAGTACTCTGTGTACAAAATTGCAAAAATACAAGCCTGAACTCATGAAACACATTACAAACAACAGTAAGAGAGAATTGAATATTACTGTAAAGAATCCTATCATTAAAAGAATATTCATTATAGCAAGTCTTGCTAAACAATGTCAAACAGATTGGCCTGTTATTAAGTTCACAACATTGGATAAAAGAAGTTTTGATACTCTCAGTATGTGGGAGGACTAAATGATAAAAACCACGAAAACAATATTAACCACTGCTATTAGAAGACAAGACACATCTTGGAAATATGAATGGGATGTTGATAATCCAGATAAGCCAGGTACAATATTCCTTAATCCAATAATTTACGATAAAAGAAAATCCAAGACATGGACTTTAGCACCGACCGAAGATACTGGTGCTAATCCAAATACATTGGCATTGACACCGGAAGATACTGATTCAATTCCAAAAAATAGATTGGATGGTACTTGGTATGCAGATGGCGTTCCAACAACTGAAGGTGTAAGTTATCCTGGTGAAATAAATTCCGTTTCAGCTGCTGGTGATGCTCAATACGATAGAAATGACCCATCATCAAAACAAACAGCTAGATATTTGTCTCCGGAATTATCTAAATTCTTGGAAATGACTGCTGAAGTCGGTAATGTAACTATTGACCCAATTCCTCCTGAATTTATTTCAAATGAAAATACTGATTATGTTTCGTTGTCACCTACTTACAATAATGGTGTAATTGTAAACGATGTTGAAAGACATTTTGAATATCAGTTCAAAGACAATATTGGACTTGATTTCAAACAATTTAGAATTAAATTGAAGACACCTAGAACTTCTATTCCTATTCCTGAATCTGATTATGAATATGATGATGAAGATGGTTATTTAATTCTATATGATTATTCTAGACCAGAATCAGCTGACCCAAATTATAAAGGTACATTTTTCCCTAATACCAAAAAGGACCGCTGGATTAAAAACATCAAAATCAAATACGATGGTAAACATACTTATAGTGTTTCATTTGATTTAATATCTAGCAAGGAAACTATGAGTAAAGATACTCCAAAATCTAATTATAGATTTTTCACTACACCATTTGAACTTGAAAAGATTGGATATAAAAAATCTGATGTTGTTTCTGAAATACCAGTTATTTTCTTAAATGAAGTTCCAGATGGAATTACAATTGGTAAATGGGAAGAACTATCTTATAAAGAAAAATTCAAAGGTAATATCGTAGTTGAAGTCTGGGACCTTGCTGGCAATGTTACTGAATATGTAGACAATACTGAATTCTGGACAATTGATATTGATGACATTAACAATCTTGATAAAGTCCAAATCAAATTCTATGATACAGAACCTTCTACATTCAATATTTCTCCATCTGTAAATGGTTCAACAAGATGTAATGTACAAGATGTTGTTAAAGCATTGTGGAGATTCCCAGTTGTTGCTTATCTAATGGATTCATCTGTTGGTCAAATTGATATGGCTACATATGAAGGTTATACTTACGATGAAACTTGGAGTCATGGTGGTTACAATGCTTATTATGGACAACTTGATTTCGTAATCAATAACATTACTGAATATGGTTACATTGAAGTTGAAGCTTGGGTTGAAACAGGTAACAAGAAAATTGATGCTTTAATCAAGGAAAGAACCTATAATACAGGTTCATTAGGTCCTTGGATATTTGAAGGTGAAGGTAGAAAATACAATATCCGTAGATATGTTCCATCATATCTAAGACAAACTGAATTTGCTGATTTCATTGAATGGTTTGAATTGTATATCAATACAATGTATCTCGGATTGGATGTAAAAAGAAATATATCTGCTCTTGAAAAGATTGCTCGTATCAATAACTTTAATGACATTGATGCAATTGAAAATAAGCTATTAATGCATTACGAAAATCAATATGGAAATGAATTTCCATTTGACCAAGATGCTATGCAAGAACTTAACAACATCTATACCAAATTCGGTTTCGGTGTTAAAGACGAACAAGAAGTATTTGATACAATAAAATATGTTCTAGCCAACCTTCCAAGTTATAACAAATTCAAAGGTTCTAACATTGGTATGGCTGGTGCAATTAAGATGTTTGGATTCAGTTGTAAAGTAATTAATCTATGGATTAGAAAAGAAAATACAATTGAAGAAAATCCTGAATTTATTGAAGAAGATAGATTGCACACATTCGCTGAAATGTTCCAAACTTCTAGATTCAATGTTGAAATTGGTAGTAACAATACTTTCCAAGCATTCAATGAAAATTTAGATTTCTTTATTGATTTGATTAAATCAATGAAACCCATCACTAAGATATTGGATTCTATCAAATACACCATAATTGGTGATAAGCAAATGTCTTTCGTCACAACAACATTTGACAATAAAACTGACGAAGACATGATAAAGTTCCACTTGATTTGGAAAATGGATGATTTCAAAGATGTTATAAAGAGTACTGCTATAATTGATAACAAAATGAGACATTGTTTGAGTCTAAGTTTCCCTTATGTTGTTAGTGATAGTGCAATTCGCAATGGTAAGAAATTAAGTAACTACTACAATATCATTGGTAAAGTATTTGATTGCTCACATAGCAAAATAATATTCAAGTGTAGTGGTACAAATCCTCTTGATGGTGTTGATTATGAATTAATCTATCAATTACCAGTTGATTATACTACATTGGCACTCAATCCTGGTAGCTTCGCTATTGGTTCTAATATCGGTTCAGTAAAGACTGACTTGTACAATATGTACAGTAGATGGATTGATTCTGATTATACCAATGTCAAGGTAGAAATGGAAATTGATTACATTCCAGGAACTAATTATGCTCACTGTACAGACGAATTCTGGTTATTGGACAAATCAGGTGCAGCTCGTATTGAACAAAATGGTGAAGATACTGTATTGATTGTTGATAGTGATTCTACCGACATGTTAGGACTATTGAACACAAATATAAAATTCAACCAAGTAGAATGGAATAGAAAAATTACACCTAATACATTGTCTTCAATAGTATTGCCATTCAGTTGTGATGCATCTGACTTAACAAATGCAACATTCTATGATATTACTAAAATTCGTACTCAAAATAATTCTTATATAATTAATCAAAATGATTTAACTCCTGCTACTACAATTGAAGCAAATACTCCATATCTTATGATTTCAACAGCAAATCATCTTGAATTTGATGAAGGGGAATATAACTTCAACAACAGTAGAACTATAACAAAAACTATTCCTATTCTTGGAACTTCTTTGAATATGATTATGACCCCTATATTTGAATACACTGTTGTTGGTGACAAATACGATTTGAATGAAGTTGATGTATATGGTATAGCTGGACAATCAACCGAAAGTTTTGTTGAAGGACAATTTGTTAATGCTGCAGCTGATGCTTATATCAAATGTGGCAGAGTATTGTTTATAAAACCAAAAACATAGGTAATAAATATATTAAATGAGTAGTACAAATAGCACATTTTATCAGAATGCCAAATTCGTAATAACTTACGAAGGTCGCAGAAATCTTGTAAAACAAAACAATGGATTAAAATATTCCATTGTTGGTGCTGTACTATTCTCTGATAAAAATAATGTTATTAAAGCTTATAGCAACAATAACACACTCGAATCTATTTCTTGGAAATTTTTACAAGAAAAAACTCAAATAATTTTTAAAGATGTTCAATATGACTATGTGAATGGATTATACATTCCAGACGAAAATCAATATAATGAAGCAATTGCTAATCCAATATCATATCTACTTCCTACATTAATTTCGTATTCAAAGAATCCATATACTCCAGACGATAATGCAAATGCCGAAGAAGAAAAATACGATTATGGATATATTTCATACGATGTAATGATAAGAGCAAATTCAGTATCAATTACAAATCAAAATAATGCTGATATGGCATTTGATGGTATTGCTCTTCTTGCGGTTCCTTATAAGATTGAAGATATTGATTTATCGCACCCATTATTGGATAATCAAGATTTGATTTGTGCTGTGTTGGAGTATTTTCCTGATTTGGAAGACCAAGGTGAAAAGATTTGGATTCTACATGACCAGAATAAAAAGTTGGTTTTCAATTCGGAGTTACACTTAAACATTGGAGATGATATAGAGTTAAGCAACAATCCTTATGAAGATGGTTATGAAGGATTGCAAGAAGGTTTACACATTATAAATAATGGTACTTCCAATAAGACACTAAAGAACATCACAACATACGGCGGGACAACAAAATTATTTTTAAGGTAATACGATGGATGAAATAAAATCTTATGATTCATTTGCTAAGTTAAACATTATGTCTGAAGCCAAGCCAAGTAATAATGTTCCACAAATCATGCTTGACTTAGCTAACAATGGTTCTAAAAGAACCTGGAAAGGTGATAGACTTCAAATATCTTATACCAGTGGATATAGTGCTGGTTCGTTCCGTATTACTGAAGTTACTGGTTCTTGGCGAGAAAAATTGAACTGTGAACTAATGGGTTCAAACAATATTTATCAAGGTACCGTCTACAATACGTCAAACAACTCCTTTATTTTCTCCCGCAACAATACTCTAACAAATAATGCTGCTGATAATAATTTCATAAATGCTGACAATAACTATGTTCAGCCAACAGGTGCATCTGCATTAAATTTCTTTGATTCAGATTTTAACTATATCCTTTCTGCAAATTTGTCTGGTAATAATGCATCTGCTAGTAACATTTCTTTATATCACTCAAACAATAACAAATTTTTACCAAATTTCACATACATTAAAGGTGTTAAAGGTGAAAAAGGTATTAAAGGTGATATAAAAGGTCTTAAAGGTGTTAAAGGTGATACCTATATTGGAGGTATGCTAAGATACAAAACACTTATTAATAGCCATTTCAATAGATTATCTGGTCACAACCTTGATACAGCACATTCAACCTTAATCAATTCAAATAATGGTTATTATCAACAAGACGATGTCTCCAAGAATATAGTTTCAATTGGTAATGATTGGGGTATATTCAGAAATGTATCTGCCAATACAATTGCTATTGGTAATGGTCTTATCAACTACGATAATGCATCTGATAAAATTATTCTAGGTCAATACAACACAAATAGTACTGACAGTAATGAAGTTCTAATTGTTGGTGATGGTAGAGTAAATGAAACATATTTGGATTCATTGAAATTGAATAATCCTAATTGGCAGTCTGACGATAATGATTATTTCAATATTCTATCAAGTCTAAGTGGCAATGGTTCTCCATCTGCAAATAGTGGATTGTACAGACATAACATATTCACCGTAAATAAGAATGGTTATGTAACAATTTCTAATTGGAATAATCCAAGCAATTCTGCACGATATGGTTATGATGGTTTGACTGCTTACATTGATGGTGTAACATATCCTATCCCATATAGAGATGTTTACAATAAGATTAATATTGGTGATGCTGTTACACAAATGCAAGAAACAGTTGATAGTTACACAAAACAGATGAACGATATTATAGAAACAATGCCAAGTAACTATTTCTGTTCTGTTGAAGGTATATACGAAAAAGTTTATCTATATGAACCAGATAACCCAGCAATAGATTCAACTGTAAAGTATCTTTGGAGTGCTATTTCAGCTGATATGAACAATAATACAATTCTAAGTCTATCTTATAATGGTGATGGTAGTAAAAAATTAACTGCTTTCTGGAACTCTAGTTCTTCTGCTGAAATATCTTCTTACTGTGCTAAACAATTCATGTTTGTTAAGAATACAACAATGACTGGTTTCGTTTATATTAACGATTAATAGTGATAAATAGTATATGGTAGTAAAAATTACTATTACAAATAAATGTAAAGAATATGTCTTAAATGCTGAAAAAGGTATCAAGTTTCAGATTAAAGGTTATGCCTTCTTACTTGATAGAGAAAATATTTTATCACAAAATAATCTAGAAACAATACAATTAAAAGATTTATACCGTAGAAATCCATCTGAAAACGATGAATTAATTGTATATGACCCAACTAAAGACCAATCTGCTGATATCTTATATAAGTTATTTGATACTACATACATTCCTGCTTTGGAAGTAAATACATCAAATGCTTATACATTTGGAACATATACATTTAAAGTTGACCAATCACTCAATCCTTATAAGTTGGGTGGTTTCTGTGCATCTGATTACAATGCTGATAAATTTGATGCTATTCTAGTTATTGGTCAAAGATTCAAAGAAGAAAATTATTATGTTTCTGCACTTGATAAGTGTTTCCTTGCTGCAATTATAACAAATGATGATGAAGGATTCCAATTAGAAGATTTAACCGATGGTGGTGAACCTTATTCACAAACAATTACTTGGGACTTGACTATTGCTGAAACAGGTAATTTGGATAATTTGGAATTGGAATTATCCACCCAATATAAAGATTTCGTTGATAATCATGAAGTAAGTTTAAAAGACCACCAGACAACTCGTGTATCTGGTGACAAGCCATTATTCCTTGTTCCAGCAAATAATTTAAATTACGATTACGAAATTAATACCATTCGTAATAAGACAGCATATGCTGTTGAATCTGCAACAAATGTTGAACCATTTGAAGGTGTTTATGATTATGCCAACATTGTTCTAACAGATGAAACCGAA
>JAGCBE010000101.1 GCA_017652345.1 Methanobrevibacter sp. | reverse complement strand
TATATCTTTTTAAATTTGTATTTTATGCAAGGTAAAACAATTCAAAAAATTTCAACCTTCAAAAAAGCAAAAAATTTTTTGCAAAATATTTTTTAAAAATATATGGGAGTAGAGCACCCAAGCCCCCCCTATTGTAGCTTTTTGTTGGGGTGTTATCTCCTTCCTACGGAGAGACAAAAAACATCTCTAAGAGAAAATAACCTTTACCAAAGGGCACATTATTATAAATCAAATTTTAGAAATGTCAAGCCTGCGGAATGTCTCGTATTTTTCTAAACTAATGTAAATCTAATATAACTCTATCTCAAACATTAGCTGGAATACTTCTAAAGATTTCGTGATATTTAGGATATCCTATAAACTTAATCATTTCTTGTGCTCTACTTTCAAAAACAGATTGGTCTTCCTTATGTCTCTTAATATATTCTATTACCTTATACAATTGCTTATCTCTTTCCTTTTCTGTAAGAGGTGTATACGTATCAATCCATTGACTCATAAATCATTGCCACTTTACTAATCCATATTCACATTGAAACGATAATAGCTTCATATCATAAATGAGATTGTATACAAAATCATGGTCTAGTGTAAATTGTTTTAAAGCTTTAAGTGTATCTTTCTTTTTTCATTTGTATCAAGGGAGATGTGGAAACAATGGCCACAACACGTTCATCTTATCTTCTAGTTTAGTTTGTTGTAACACTGAGTGTGTATAAAACTCTATACTACCATCATTAAACATAAACTCATTATCTAGTTCAGTATTATTTACGTCTTCAGACTGTGCAGCAACATCTGACGATGTTGATGAAAAATTTTTGTCGTAAATAATATATTCTTTTATATTATTCTTTTCTGGGTGCAAAATTTGCACCTCCGATGGGTTGCCGTTTTTTTGACTTTTTTCTGAGTTATCCAAAGTGTTACCAACAAACTTATTTTCCTCTCACGGAAGTGCATTTTTTGCACCTCCGGTAGATTTGGCTTTATCTTTAGGTTCTTCCGGAAGTGCATTTTTTGCACCTCCGATACTTTCAGCATTAGAAGCACATTCTAGCGGAAGTGCATTTTTTGCACCTCCGTCTCACGGAAGTGCATTTTTTGCACCTCCGATATATTTCATTTTTCTATCTGTTCATAATCCCACAATTGTCTTTGATGTGATTTCTATATATCATAAATCTACCAAATTTTTTACAAGTTTTATCACAGTTCTTTTTTTAGCCCCCGTAAGTTCCATTAAGTTTTCGTTTGTGGCGTATATGTAACTTCATCATTTAGTCCAGTAATATACAAAACTTAGGATAATTATTTCTTCGGCAGATAATCATTTCCCAAGTCGTTGTGTATATATGGGGTAGAAATCAGCTTTATAGATTAATCCTGAATTGTTTTCAGTTCTTTCTTGAATATAATCTTCCATTATATGACAGATTAATTAAACTAAATAATATGTATCCACATAATCTTTATTCTCAAAGTCGTCTCTAATTATTTTTATCAATCATAAATGTATCAATATATCTTTTGCTCTATTAATCCTATCTTTGTCTCGAATCAAATCGTCAAGAGGTAATCAATGACTATCGAGATATATACACTGTATATAAAGAGCTAGTGCGTCGCATCTATCTTCTTTTCAATCTCACAATATCACATCGACTGTATGAAAGGACATAGAGAAGATATCACCAACTTCTACTTTTTTTATATTATCCATTTTAATAATAGTAAGAACTAAAATCTGTTTTGTATGATTTCTTTGCTTGTAATACCTCGTCCATATTGCTTAGGTAATTTCAAGTCTTAACGTCATACCATAATGTTAGCTCACAATCAGGGGTATATTTATCTTTCATGAGTTTATATACCCTACATGGCATTCAACATCCATCATCTTCTTTATCCATCATAATAAATACATTACTCAAATCCATAATCTTCTGGCTACCCTCAAATTTACCTAATTTGTTTGTATGATGAAGAAGAATTATCGCTATATTTAATTCTTGTACAAGAGCTTGTAGTTCTTCCATACTTTTATTCTGACTAGTCCTTGCTGTGTCACTATTTAGGTTTCATAATATTCTTGAGAATGTATCTATAACAAATAGCTCATATCATTCCTTTTCTTTTTTCTTAATCAAGTCTATTAATTTATCTAATTCAAGTCAGTCAGGGTTGTTATAATATCTAAATTCGGATAGGTAGTCTTGTATATATTTTTCCATATCTTTCTTTTCCTCTTCAGTCATAGTTCATATATCTGTCAAATCCATCTTTCATTTTCAATGTTCCCATAACCATCTATTTCTTGGGACTGTAGCTATTTCAAATTCTAGATTTATATACATTCATTTTCTTCACATTTTGGCGTTTCTTCTAAGAATATCTAATGCAAATGTGGTTTTTCAGCTATTTGATGGAGCAACAATAGTCACCAAATCCCCTGACATAAAACCTTCAAAACAATTAAATTTATCAGATGGGTATAGAAATCATTTCTTCTCTTTTTCTTTGTGTAATATACTTCACTTTTCAATTTCTTCTTCAGAAATTTCCCCTGGTTTACTTTCTTCTTCCTTCTCAGGCAACACGAATGGAAATTCTTCTTTAATCCATCTATATATCTCTTTTCGGTCTACTCACCCATATCGCGCAATTCGGTTAGTCCAATTTGGCCCACCCTTATCTGTGCTTCAAATTTTCCCTTTTGTATCAATCCAGCATCCTGTAGATTTTCAATTACAGAATATCTGTTCAGTTCAATTACTATTGCGGCGAAATGATATTATATCTCCATTTACCAGACTAGTTCAGCTAATCTTCTCTAGCATAGCCTTACAATCCATCGCTCTAATCCTATCTCGAGTATCATCATTTCAGATAGCTTGCTTTAATTGCTGTTCTTTTTTTATAGCCCTAGCTTCCTTATCAGCTAAAGTTTCTGTATCAGGAAAAGCTTTAAGCATTTCTTCTTCTGTATAATACTCTCCGTTTCCGTCTACAATATCACACATAAATGGATGCTCAGTGTCTTTCATATGATAATAACCTGGCACACGTAATACTCTACTTATGTCACTAGCTATTGCTGGGTCTCCGCCGAAAAAATTTCTAAGTCATCGACATACCTTAGTCCAGTTCTCTATAGTCCCGTCCTTAGCAAACCGATACATATGGAAACTTTTACTGCTTTCTATTATGAGACTTGGGGCAAGTGGAGCAACACTAACTAATTTCATCTGGTCTTCCTTACTAAGGTTATCCACTTCACAGGCCCAGGCATTTACGTGAGTTACGTTTGCTTTATCCCTCTCTCAGGGATTCATTGAGTTGATAGAGAAAAATACTCCTGCACCTTCTTTGTTGTAATGTTCTAATCAGCGTTCTAGCTCCTCTTTACTAAATTTGTTTTGATTTATTTTTCTAGCTAAATCTTTTCACTGCTTTGTGTCATCAAACAATTGGATAGTACAGTCCATAAAATTTGGGTACTTCTCTCTCATCATTTCTAATTGAATGTTCATGAGTTTATAATGGTGATTTGGGGTAAAATCGTTTCAGATAAGTAAACAAAAACCCCGACAGATTGTTGTCGGAGCTACTATACAGAAAGTTTAACTTGTATTATACAAGTTCCGACTCCTTGTATAGTACAATCGTTTGGGGTTTTTGTTATTTTATCTACTTCAATCTTTAAGATAAAAATAGATAATTGCAAGAGATTTTATACCCTTGTATATTTAGATTATATAAAAATGTCAAATTTTTATAACATTTAGTTAGACCAGGTCTGATATACTTTTTTTGACAAATGTCAAATGAAAATTTTTATTCTGTTTCTAAAAAATATAATCTATTAGTAGATACAATAATTTATTTCTATCATCATAATGTCGCTATTTAATGAACTGCAATGAGAGATTATAGAAAAACCAAGACAAACATACAACTATTTGACAATTTTGAAAGAGAAAAAAGAAAGCGAGGAAGATAAAAAGAAAAGAGAAAAACAAGAATGGAAACAATTATGTGAGGAGAAGAAGAAAAAAATGTCAAAAGAGGAATTTAATAAATGGAGACAAAAGGAATGGTATCAGAGAAATAAGAAGAAACATATCGAAAAGCAACTTGATGTTTATTATAAAAATAAGGCTGAAGAAGAGGCGCTGCTTGAAGAAATATATAAAGATGTATACGATGTGATACCCGAACCAATTAATTACGACAAATATTATACGGCTAAATTTAGAAACGATGATGTGAATTCTGAAAACAAATATAAATTCTGTTGGCGGAGTTCTAAGTTAATGTTTGAGAATTGGAAATTTATGCGCAAATGGAAGAAGCCATTTAGAATTTACTGAAGAAAATGAGTCAAGGAAACTATGAATAATCTAGCCAAACAAGAAACTAGAGCATATCAACTTCTGCTACCTCACTTAGATGAGTTGAGCGATAGCATATTCTATCTTAAAGAGAAACAGACTTTAACTAAATACCCACTATGGTATGTGGCCTGAAAATTAGCTGAATTAATACAATCTTCTGATATAGCGCCAAGTCATGTATGTAATGTACTTTCAGCTATCCAGAGATGAAAATATATCGCCTCAGAGGTTTATCTTTGAAGGGCCAGCTTTATTATCGGGGATGTATTAGTGACCCAAACGGGGAGTATGTTTCAAATTAGTTTAGAAAACAATCTTCCTTGGCTCACTCCAGATAATGTTGAGGAGGTACACGAGATAAGAATGAAATGGCGAAAAAAGAAATGAAAAGAGAAGCCTCCGATATACATGGTAAGGGATGCTTATCTAGTTAAGATACCTATTAATGAACGAGAAAATTTATTTTATATTATACCTACATAATGGCATATTGATATTTATACAAAGACTGGGACAACGATAGATGATTGTTTTACAACTGAGATAAAATGAATCTGAAGTATACGCTCGACCCACGTGAAGCCGAGGAACGATATGAGAAGAATAAGAAGCTGATGGTGCTTGTTAATATCAAACGTCCGCCAGATTTAGAAATACCCGTACAGCTACCGCTCTGAACAGACTTGAACTGGAAGAAAGATATTGATAAAGACTTTCCTAAGTTTGTTACTAAAGGAGTCGTGAGTACACGTATGGAATTTATACTCTCCAGATTCCTCGATGATTATCAGCTAGATAATGAGTGAGTTTTTCACCGTAGAGAGAAGGAAGATGTGTCAGCGTTAGATAGCACCAGAAACGTTTTAGCGCTATGTATGATGAAAGACATTATTCTCTGAATATTTAGAGTTACTCCTATTAGAATTCCAGCAGGTAAAAATAAGAAAAACTTAGGTAAGACCGAATATATTGAGTGGGATATTGGAGAAGACTTCTGAATTGAATATGAAGTTCAATGAGAAAAATATAAAACAAATTTGTTCTGAGTATATAAGCCAAAGTTATTTGAGGCTATGCTCTCTGATACATGAAGACAGTTTAACTGATTCTGTCTGCAGAATTGGCAGATGATGGTTTGGCTCCTATCTGGTTGAGTGACGTATGTCATTTGACCAAGATGATGAGGTAAATCATTGTATATAAACGGGGATAGTGCGGGGTATTTACTTAAGGAGATAACAGATAGTAATGAAAAGATTCAAGAATTTTCAGTACTCTATATGGGACTATCGCAAAAACAGAACGCGCCATACATGGTTTACTCTCAGCAAATGCTTAATAATCTTATTGATTTGCCGAGTTTTTGTAACAAGTTGCCTGATAGTACAGGTTTATACATCCTCGACTGAGATAAACAGAGGAAGCTTGAATATGTTACAACAAATCAAAACGACCCTACTAGGTCAAGACGTACAAGGAAATTTGTGTGAGATGAGGCCGACTATCTTGACTGGGATTATGTTTGAACAGCAATGGCCACAGCCGATTCGCTGGTTACCTTAATTTCAACTATTTGACCAGATACACAAGCCTGAAATTTTTATAAAGGTTGGCTGAATGCCTACAGAACGCAAAGAGATTATGAGCCTATAGACGTACTAATTCACGATATATGGATAAAATACTGAATGCATTTATGTACTTCGAGGAAAGATTACTTAAAAAAGATTAAGAATTGAGACTTCGAGAAAATGAGAGCTGAGTTTATCCAACGTCGTCCAGAGGTCGCTTTACATTTTACTATGGACGATGTTGAGTTTCTGACAGAGGAGCAGAAAACAGCTCAGGTAATTAGGGTTCTAAACGCTAGAGGATATGACTATATGCTTGCCGAATACTACGGAGAATACTCCACAGACCAAACCGTATTCAATATTGAGTGAGTGCAGCTAGCTTGTCCTGGCGATTGTGACTATTGGGTAGTCGGTTACGATGAGGCCGATACTTTCGACAATCCTTGACTATGTGTCCTTTGAGTAAAGGATGGAAAATATTATATCAAGGAGACTTATAATCTTGCAAAAGAGAGTAATGAAAGGTTTGCTAAAATGAAACAGGTTATCCAAGACTATAAGAACAAATGAAAGCCTGTTTACTTGGTACTTGACGCTTCAAGATGATGGGCTGCAGCTAGAGAATTATGAATGCTCTGAATGCCTTGTGATATGCTTATCAAATGGACTTGAAATGTTACGTATCAACCTTGAGCTAGACACAACGTTTGAAAACAATGGTGTATTGAGATGATTAGAAGCTCATTCTTCGATACAAACATTATACACATTGACCCAGCTTGTTACTGAGAATGAGGTTTAGTTGAGGAAATTTCTCACTTTAAGAAATATAAATCTTCTGCTAGGTGAGAGAAAAAGACTCACGACGACCAGGTTTCCGGAATGATGTTGGTATTATATTTCGCCTGGTTTCATGACCAGCTTGCTACAAAAGATGTAGCGAAGATTGGTAATATGAAAAGTAATGACCAATTAGCTGAGGAATACTGGGCTGAGAGATATCAGAAACCCCAGGAGACAAGCGGAGACTTTCTTTCAAATTTAAAAAATAATTTGTTCTAAACTATAAATGTTATAAAATTTTTGCACTTTTATATAATCTAAATATAGAAAAATGTTACTAGAAAGAAAACAAGAAGTTTTAAAAACTTTAACGGATAATTACGCAATTATTAGAGACGAGGACGGAGAAGTCCTATGTCTTCTCGGTAGAGACGATGAATGATATTTTGTCTATTCCTTTGAACAGTACAATCTTACCAAATCCGAAGCAGAGGCTTTATTAGATAAGGCAGCCGGAATTGCACTTGTTCCTGTGGTTGATGAGAAGATTAAAGAGCAATATAAAGAAGAGTTAGACTTACACGAAGAGAAAATTAGAGAGCAGATTGAGAACGATTATTTTGAAGAGGAATAGATTTATATCATAGAATTTTCTAAATGTCATTTTGGGACACAATAAAAAAATGAGCTAGTTCTGCTTGGAGGTGAATAAAGAATCGATTTAGCTGAGACACATACGATGATACAGTTAAAGAAGATACTAATCAGTATGCTTGAGGACAGACGCTCAATCAGCAGATATCTAGCTGAACTATAAATAATCCAAAATTAGGTTTAACTAATATATCATCCAATGCGTTTAGTCTTGATAGTATGTGACAATATTCAGAAGGGAGTAGCACTCCTATGATAGCACAAGAATCCGCAAACAATATTGTTACAGAGGACAAAGAGGATGATAATTTTTTAAGTAAACTTTGAAATCGATTTAGTTGAGCTACTAAAGATATACAAGATATCGCTAATAGTTGGCAGAGTTGAATAAATAATACTATAAATTCTCTTATTGATTCAAGAAATGCTAATAAAAAGTACGATGAACTAGAAGAGTTGTATGCTGTTTGATATAATCCAGACAATAGAAATGTATACTATCTTGACCTGAATGAAGATAGGTGATTTTTTGATTGGGATTTTTGAACGCATGAGTGAGTTAAAGATAAATTTGATGAGCTTTTAAGTGAATATATCACTGAGGCCAATCTACCTTGAGCCACTCAAGCAGATGTATCGCAGGCTTATCAGAATTTTTATGATGAAGCAAAGAGGTTATTCAGAATTAGGTCGGACGATTACTATATGAATTGACTCTTATGAAAGACGTGAAGGAGAAGTAACATGTATACTCAAGATGAACTTAATTCGTTGGAGGCGTACTGAAAAACAAATATTTGAAGTTATGAACCGACTCCTGAAGAGTTTGATAACTTTATAGCTATGTATTTGAGAAACGCTCAAACAAAGAGTGATTTATGAATGCAATATACTAGAGTTGATAACAATTCTGAAGAGTTTAATTTGTGAAATATGCAGAGTGATTGGATGGAAAAACAAACCAATCTTGCTATGAATAATATAGATAAATATTTTGAGCCGATATGAGTTCTTGACCCAGACTCAAGAAATAACGCCTTGATGACATATAGGTCATTGATACTCCCTAGTGATTTTGGTAGATGGTATGCATATATGGCTCCACTATACAGAGCCGAACAAGAAATTTTAAGTAGAGATGAGTCTACGTGGAGTGAATATGACAAACAAACTCTTGAAGCCGCGAAGATTGCGAGGCAGATGGACGAACAATATGCTAGAAACGAAAATGAGATACTTAGACAGACTTTGTTATATTGAACTGATAAGAGATGAAAAATAGTTAATACTCCAGATGTATTTGAAAATGGAGAGAGCTTAAATGATGTGCAGACTAAATGACTTAGGGAGCTAGCTTGATTAGATAGAACATCACTTTCTGAACATAGGTCAGCTCTTGATATTGTAGAGAAGTTTACAAATGACGCTTTGTATAATTATAAAAAAGATAAAGATTGACCTGTTAAAAAAGCTTGGAATGAATTGGAACATTTTATAGCTCCAGCGTGAAGCTTTTTATGAGAGGTATGACAAGCCTCTTGGGCTTTTTGAATGGATACCGTATGAATTGTGTCTATGGGAACGTTGTACGATTGATTAACAAAAGAATACATGGACCAAGATGCTACTGTATGGAGATTGCTTGAAACAGATGATAGTAATATCGGTAGAACTATTAAAAAATATTATTTGGATGTGATTGAATATACGCCAGAAGTTATATGAAATCTTCTTCCAGATGTTGCGCTCTATGCCACTACTTGACCTGGATGACTTACAACAACGGCAAGACATATTTGAAATATTTCTAGATTATATAAAGCTACAAAGGCTGCAGAATGAGCTAGCATGTTAAATAAATTTAGAGTAATTACTTGATTGGCAAGATGAGAAAAAGCCGCTAGGGCTTTATGAATGAGTAAAAACGCTTATAGTGCAATTATTAATGCAGCCAAGACCGCTCCAAAAATTAAAAATTATCAAACAATAAAAACTGCAGCAGAATTAATAGACAGGGCAGTTACGCAATTCTGATTATGACAGCTTATGGACGCTCAGTGGAGTGCTTATGATACGGAGCCATATTCACAAGCATCATTTATGATGTCTGCCATATGAAGTTGACTCTTTGATATTATGCCAGAGTTAGCAAGATTATGAACCTGATTACATTGGTGGAATTTAGTTAATGGTAAACGGTGAGATAATATTTGGAGTTTGGCAAAATATATAGATTCATCTCCAGAAGCAGCAGAGAATATTGCTAGAATGTTGAGAAAGTGAGCTTGAGATTTGTGATTCGAAGATTTAAAAGCTTTTGTAAAAAGTTATTGAGCTATTGAAGATGCTGCTAAACAGGCCTATAAAAATCTTACTCCAGCACAAAAAGCTGCTATAGGTAAGATGACTAAAGATTTAACTTATAGTTATGTAAATCAAGCCTTTGGAAGTAATTCGACTATAGGTAAGAGAGTTAGACAAATTCTTCAAAATAAAAATACAAACATTGCAGATGCAATAAAATATTTAGGTAACATTCCTGGGGAAGTTAGTGTCTGACCATTTGTATCAACTATCAAATTCAAGAATTGACCAAGAGCAAATGTTCTTGCAACTTGAGACTTATGAGAGTATGACCCAATATTAGATAGTGCTCTTAATTGAGGGTTTGCTACAAGGATAGAGAATTGATTTAGCCAGGCTGATTTAGATAGATTAGCAAAATACGAATGATACTCTGATATAGAAAAGAATAAATGAAAATGGTTTGATGAGATAACTGATGAAAATTGAACTACATACTTTTTAAACGAAAAATGACTTAATCACTTTTGACTTAAGGCTGAGAATATGTCTCTTGAGAGTTTATGAATTTCTTTAAAGGAAGCACAAAATACGAGAGAGGCTTTAATGAAAATAAAATGAGCAAAGTGAGTAAAAATATCATCTGATGCTATAGAAAACTTAGCTGATTCGTGATGATATGACGAAATCACTTTAAAGGTAAGAGAACTTTTATGATGTTAATTTTAAACTAATGGCAGTAAAAAACTGTGAAGAATTATCAAATATCATTTCATTAGGTATTATCTCTTGAGATGAAGATTTGGCTAATGAAATTGCCAGACTTTCCACGAAAAAGAAAGATGCCTTAGTTCGCGCATGAAAGTTATGAAAGGACGAAGATATCGATGCCTTAACTTGATGGAGCGCTCACGAACTAGAACTAAAAGCAAACTCAGCTGATATTGAAATGAGAGCTATAGTTCAGGCAAAAATACTTAATAACGAAGTGAGGGCAGCTGACGCTTATAGAGAGTTAGCTGAACAAATAAGAAAAGAGTGATGAACGATTTCTAGGTGAGTAGATTTACTTGAAAAACTTAGAAAAGCAAATCCTGCTGATTTTGAAGATATAGCTAAACAGTGGTGAGGTCAATATTCTAAAGACCCCGTAAAAGCTGTAGAAGAAATGAAGCAGGCCATTTCTGAAAACATTTCTGCTAATTATAGTATTAGACAATATTCAGAAATAAAAAGTAAATGATTGGAAAGCTTAAGGAAGCAGCTTAGGGATTGAGAGATAACTAAATGAGTTTTTGATGATGAAGTTAAAAAACTTCACAAAGAAGCCATGGAGCAGATAGCTAAATGAGAGAATCCTAAGAATTTTGCTAAGCTTGATGAAGAATGGAATACAATCAAAAAGATTTTTTGAGACGACCCAGTTTCTGCCGGCAAGGCTTGGAGTCAATTTATTATGGCCAGGGAATTACTTTCTGATTGAGCTATAGATGATTGAGTATTAAAAGCTTTCGCAGATATGTGAGCAGAGAATTTAACTGGTCCTCTTGATAGAGACCAAATTGCAAAATATTGAAAAGACGATTTAGATAAATTATTAGCTAGAGCATATACAAACACAGAACAGTTATATAAAGATTGAGCTCTTAGAGAAGTCTATAGAGATAAACTTGTTGAGCTTACTTCTTGAATGAGAGTGAGTCAAGAAAATATGCAAAAAGCAAAGTCTATTATAAATACAATGGAATTTGCTGAGAGGGGTGCAACATTTTCTGATATAGTTACAGCAGATAACGCAGCCAGAAGTGCGGCTAAACGTGGTATAAAAGTAAAGGATTGAAGTCAATTATTGCATTGAATTAAGGCTTTTGCCAAGAAACTTTGAGAAAATCCAGACATATTAAAAGACCCAATCACAATAGCTTGAGCAGAATTTAAGCCTATAGATTTGATTCAGATTATTTATGATATTACCCAAGATGAGAATATCCTAAAGTTACTTAGGGTAGGCTTCTTTAGTGATGGTACTGTACTTTCTGTGGCTACGTCTAGATTGTTAGGATGAAATAAAGAAGCCGCTGAGAGGATATTAAAACTATTTTCTAAAGCTAAAGAAGCTGCGAAGGTAACAAGCATTCGTGATGTTTCATTAAAAGCTATATGCTGAGATGAGATAAAAGAATGAGCTCCTATTGGATTCTTTGACTTTAGAAAATCACTTTATCAAAAGGATGAATTAAATAGAGCGAAGGCTGACTTCTACGATAAGTTGGCCGATAAAAATAAGATGAAAGTTGATAGTACAGACATTAGTGTAATACCTGATTCTGAAGATGTGAATATCCTAGCTGAAGAATTAAAAAAATATAAGTGAGGATATATTATTGTAAATGATAGTCAATGGAGAGCCAATAGTGTATTTAGCGATGCGTTCGACCAAGTAGACAAAGATTTAAAAGATGAAGAAAAGATTACAGCATTATATCCTAGAGGTTGATTAAGTTCAAACTTTACCATGGAAGATGGACAGCTATTTTATAAAACTCTGTATGATGATGTGTATAGAGATGTAGCTGGTACAATTTCCATCCAGACACTTTGAGAGGCTAGACCTACAAGAGAAATCCTTGCTACAGCATTTGAAGCTGCAACAGGTAAGAATGGTGACAAACTTAGATATCAACCAAGTTATACAAAAGGATGAGTAGATAACCAATGAAGACAAATTTCTGACCAACAATATGAATACTTTTCTAATTCTAAAGCCAGAGATGAGAATGGGAATTTGTTAACATTCTATCACTGAACTAATGCTAAGTTTGACGTATTTGATATAAATGCAGCAAGAAGAAGTTCCGACATTCAGTGAATGTTTTTTAGTGAGTGGTACGATGAAGCAAAAGGGTATTGAGAGAATATATGAGAATATTATTTGAATATAGTCAATCCCGCTTCAGCTGATGTAGCATATAAAGTATGGGATAAATTTAAATGACAAACTAATGCTTGAGTTTTTGCGAGAGAGGAATTACAAAGAATGGGGTACGATTGAGTACAGAGTTTCCAGTGAGAGCGGATTGTTTTCTCTCCAGAACAGATTAAATATGTAGATAATAGACTGCCTACGACAGACCCAAGAATGAAGTATCAATTAGTCTGACCTAAGTGACTTGAAAATCTTGTTAAAGATTATCCAGATTATGTTAATAGATATGATGAGGCAGTTAAGATGCTTGAGGCTTGAGCAACTTCTGATGAGATATATGCTAAGACTGGTTTAAGTGTATCAGCTTGGTGAGATATAGAATTTGAGATTCCTTGAGCAAATAATTTTACGTCTAAGTTTAATCAAGCTTTAGCTTATAAAAATCAGATAACAGGGTATAAGTCTGGTGACAAAATTCTACGTAAGATTAAGAAGGACATAAAAACTATATGAGATATTATAGATAATCCAGAGCTATTTGCCGCATATCCTGAATTAAAAGATAGACCAGTTCATGTTAGAAAAATGGCAAATCGGGGCTGATATTATAATAGGCGTACCGATGACTTTACGTTTGCTTTAAATGAGTTTCGAAGTGATGTAGCAGAGTGGCGTAGCACTATGTCGCACGAAATACAACACTATATACAGCATCACGAATGACATACTTTTAAGGCTCGCGACCCTAAGCCGTCTAAGGCAAAAGAACGGTGAGCTGTAGATTTCTTATATGGACGCGCTAAAGACTTAAAAGATGTAAATATTCCAGACTGGGCAAAATCCAGTAGAGCCTATTATCCTAGACTCATGGTTGTTCATGAATATTATGATGAAATATTAAAATCATTAACTCCTGAGCAAAAAAGGATTCGAGATAAAGAGCTTAAGGCTTATGCAAAAATTGAAAATGATTGGGAAAAATGACGTAAAAAGCTTTTTGACCAGATGGATAAAACTGATTTTGATGCATATTATAGAGAGGCCTGAGAGAGTCAGTCATACGCTGTTTGATATAGAGAAAAAAATTGGAATGCTACAAGAGGAACTTCTCCATCTTGGCAGGAACCATATCCCCGTGAGATGCAATTAATGAGGGATGCGTTTAGAAACGAAATAACTTGATATCATTATATTCCTACAGAGCTTGAAGACGAATTCCAACAAAGATTTATGAATGCCTTATCAGCTTTTGATGACGAATCAGTAAAAGAAATTCTTAATGAGTATGCTATGGTAAAGCATTTTAATCCACTTGAGGGGCCTATTGATGCTAGCAAACTTCATCCTAATATAGCTGAAAATTTTAGGGAACAATTCCGTACGGTAATATGGAATGGCAAACCTATGGATATAGATAAAATACCAGTAAAATGGGCGTCTCAAATTTCACAACCAACTACACCATTAGCGTTGCCTTATTACATAAATGAAGCAAATATATCGGCAACAGATGCTATGAAGGTTGAGATGTTTACAAAGAATAGGACATGGAAAGAGATAGCTGATGAGTATTGATTTGATGTGAAGATTGTTGAGTGAAATATGATTGAGTGAGTAGCAGCTTATTGAGCATATTGAAATTGAGTGATTTATTTTTCTCAAATGGTTAAGGATAATACTGCGCCTCACGAATTATTTCACGCTATATTTGACATAGTTTGAAAAGAAGAACATGATAAGATATTGGCTGATGCAATAAAACTTTTTGGATATAGTGCAGATGAGGCAGAGGAAATCTTAGCCGATTCTTTTGCAGAGCGGTTTAAGACTTGAAAGTTTACATATTGAGAAGTTTCTAAGAGATGACAAAAGACTTTCTTTAAAAGGGTTGAACAGTTTTTTAGAGATATAGCTGAATGGTTATGACTCGTCGATAATCACAGAGCCGAGGTAGAACAGATGTTCAATGATATGGTAAATATGAAATACTTACCAGACGCTTGAAAATCTGTAAATGCTACGGAAGCCATGATAAAATATAACGACGAATTAAATGCTTCTGCGGCTAATTATTTCTGAAGAATGCTTTGAGAAGAGGCCCCAGATGTTATTAGTAAAGAGTACATAGATAGAGTTCAAAATATGCTTTCTGAGAGATTATGAATAGACATGAAGGCATTTGACCAAATACAAAATAAATCAGCTCTTTGGCAGAAGGTGGATGAGAAATTTACTTTAGAAAGATTTACTACGTGAAGGTATGACAGAGAGGTTGTAGATATTAATTCAGTGAAAAATCAAATTGCTGGTTATACAGATGAGCAATTAGAAGCAGAAATTAAAAAAGATTTGTGAGACTCTTTGATAAGATGAACTATTAAATGAAATGACAATGTCGCACATATTAGGGAGGCCTACTTAGATTATAAAACAGCTCCTACTGCTATGGATAGTTTAATGTCAAAGTGAAAGATAATTTCGTTGGCTAATGGATGAACAGCGCAGACTATGTCTATGCAACAAATTAGAGATATGTTTACAAATTGAACATTTGAAAAAATATATAAAGAAATGTTTCTTTCTAATCAGACACTAACTGATAAGGAGATGAAACAATTTATAAATGCAATCAATAGTAATATATTTGATACATTGTCAATTCAATTTGCAGAGAATTTAGTTGACGCTGGATATTCTTTGCCGCTTATGAATATTAGAAGTTTTGTATATGAATATCTACGCTGAACTATAGATTTGAATAATAAATTTGTAGAAGCTTTTCTTTATAAAAATAAAATACCTTACACAGCTGATTGACTAAAATCTATAGTAGATACATTAATGCCTACAGAGTTTAAGTTCGATTATGAGGACGCTCTGTTCAAGTGAAGATTTGGAAAGATGGAGCAATGAAATATCTCTACTGTGAAGGAGATTAAGAATATATTCTTACCAGAAAGTTATTCAGCTATAGCTGCTGTAGAAATGGCAGAATGAGCTGACATAGGCTTAAATTACGAAAGAGACATTCTTAATTGAATCTTGGACAAGTATACGAACGAAGTTCTTGATTGAGTGAAGAATTGAACATTAGATTTTCAATGAGCTCAATGACTAAAACAAGAAGCTGGATATGCATTAGATATGTTTGAACAAGATTATTTACTTCCTAGATATGGTAGATTTCTTTCTAAGCAAGAGAGGCAATGAATTACTAATTTAAAATCTCTACTGCCTATTGGAGTAAAATGACAAAATGTAGATAAACTTAGAGAAGAATTAGTTTCTATTAGAAACAAAATAAATCAGAGATATAGCATGACGCTTTCTAATACCGCTAAGAATAATGATATAAATATGTCTATCCTTAAGTGAATTAAGGGCGAAAATGAGAAAATGCAAAAGATTATAGACGAAAGAAGACAGCAGCTTATTGACGGCGGATGAATAATTAGAGAGGTTAATTGACAATATTTAGTTTATGATGTCAAACAAGCACTAGCTGAAACTATAGCTCAGCTACCACAAAATATATGATGACTTGAGTGAATTAAGGCTTTATGAAGAGCTTGAATTGAGTGACTTTCAAACAAGCAAGCGTATGCTATGCTTAGATATTTGGAAGCGGCGAAAGGTTTAAATTCTATGGCCAATTTAGCTACAGATTTACTTTATAAGCAAAATCCTAGATTGCAACAATATAATTTTTTCCAGTCTTATAAAGTAGGTAAGGAATGAATACCTATAGCACTTGAATGAAATTTATTGAATATGGATAAATATCTATCTAAATTTGATAATATTTCAGTTATAGATACGATAGCTAAGAAAAATATATTTGAAAAAATAGTTAATAAATTTAGAGAACAATCTTATTTAACGGTTAAAGATTTAGATAATATTATCGATAAATCTATAGCAGAATCTCAGGCTGCATTTAAGCAAGTTAAGATGTCTCCAAAGGAAGTCGGGGAGGCGGTTGATAGAATGAAACTGGTTTATAAAAAAGTTTTTGAGCCGTATGTTCATGTTAAGGATATCCCTAAATGATGAACATTATTGGATGGTAAAACTACGGTTAGAAATATAAAGCAAAAAGTCGCCGACGCAATGAAGCAACAATACAACCAAGCTATTAATGATTTAAAAGCTGTTTGAATAGATGATATAGATAATTTACAAACAGCTATATATATTACAACAAATGACTGAAGAAAGATTTCCTTTCAGGAAGCTTGAGAGATGAATATTGATAGTTGGAAAAAAGATATATTTAATGATGAGAGTATATTTGTTGCCTGAGCCGATGAGTTAAAGAAGTTCGAAGGCTCTCCAGACAATGAAGCTTTAGTTAAAAGACAAAAAGAATGGAGAAATGATATCATAAGTCAATATGATTCGAACTTGAGGGCTATGTTGAATCAGACCCAATATATCAGCGAGGCAGAAAGTAATTTGATGACCGCATTTATGAATGATGTCAGAACGTCGATGAGACAATATACGTTAACAAATCAGATTGTTGACGCTTTAGATAGCTTGAGTTGATTAAATGAAGAAGCTGCTAGATGAATTAAAGATTATTTAATTTGATGGAAATGAAATATCTCTTTTTGAAAATGGAAGCCTTGACAGATTCTTAAGAGAAATGATTTAGTAAAAGAGGCATATGCTGAATATTATGCCATGGATTTAGCTAAGTTGCGTTCTGTAGTCCCAGAAACAAAGGCTGAAGATTTGGCACTTAGATTAGCAAAATATTTTAAAAACTTAGAAAGGTTACTTGGTAGTGCCGACTGACTTACTTGATGTACAACTAGCGCACAATTAAATAGAGCGTTCTTTCATATATGAGAAGTTGTAAAAAACATAGATACTGTTAAGTGAGTATTTTGACTTCTTTCGTGAGTAGAGCAGAATCAAATATTAAAATTCTTTAAGTTTGCTAAATGACAATTAGCAGACGATGCTGCTGTGTTTATTCGTAGGGGTAAATGAAACTTCACAGAAAGTCTGTGATGATATAGAGATTATGCAGAAGATATTAGTTGAATCACTAGAGATGAGTTCAATGAAATCTTTGCAGCAAACTTTAGTGAATGAGATTTTAAGAGAATATTACAATGACTTACTTGATTCTCATTGACATGAGAATGATGGTGAAGAACAAAGATGAAGATATTGAATGCGTTAAATTGAAGTAATTTTGTATTCAGATTTTTAATGTCTTATCCTTGACAGCTACTCACTATTCCACAACAATCATTAGCATATTTTTTAAAACAAATATGATTTGAGAGAGAGCTATGAGTTGAGAGTATGTCTGATGTAGACGCAGTTAGAACACATTTCTGAGTTCTTGATTGAGCATATAATGAGATTGTTTTACGATGAAAGTCTACAGTCAGTCCGGACGATTTACGTCTAGATAGTTATTATAATAGATATTGATTGCCAGATGTAGATGAAATATATAGAACATCTCCTATTGAGACAAGTGATGATTATATTAATATGTATGCTAAGATAGACAATCATGCTGCATCAAGTATTAGTGCTACAAATAAATGGTTTAGGCAGCTCGACCCATACAAAGATAACGCTAATAATATTATCGATGGTTTATTCTCTAGAAATTTTAAAAATATATCATTCTTAAAAGCTATAAGATGAAATGATTTTTTACAGTTTAGTTCTGCTAAAGAATTTTTGTCATTTATGGAGGACCCTAGAGTGAGTGCGGAAGTAAAGACTAGGCTTATGGATAGAGTGTCTGCTTATTCTGGTAGAAACTTTAGAAATATTCTTTGACTAGGTTTCTGATGAATAGATAGAGCAGTTGCAGGAAGTTGATTTTGAAATATAATGTATTGACTCATGCAGTTGTTTAACTTTAGGTGAAGTTGGTGACAGAATATATTTAAACAAACTTGAGCAAATATATTCACTGCGTTAAAAATGTTGTGAACATCTAAATGAGCTTGGAGTAGGGAGTGAAGAGAGGCATTAGCTGAATATATAACAAAACAGCCAGAGTTTACAAATTTCATTTGAGCATTGTTTAACGACTTAAGATGGACATGGAAATTACAAAGATTTCAGGATAACTGAAGACGACCCGATGATGAGAATTTCTATGATGAAATGGATTTTATAGAATATATGACTGATACGTTAAATATGACCTCCCAGTGGTTTCAGTGATTACAGTCTTTCTGACCATTAAGACCTTTCGAGGAACAGGCTAGAAGTATATTTGCTTCTCATATGAATCCAACAATTTATAAAGATACGTATTGAGTTTGAGCATTCTTTAACGCCCTATGAAAGAACTTCTGAAGGCAATGGAAGCCTGTTAATTGGATAGCTAAGTGGGCGGCGGCGTTTACAACGTGAGGCCCTGAAGAAGCTTTAAATTATCTACAAAGTGAGTTCTGGAAACTTTCATTTGGTTCTTTAAGATATATGGTTAATGAAGACCAAAATGCTTATTGATATACTTATGAAATGTCTTGACAAACTTGAGGTATACCGAATATATTGATGTGAGAGAGCAAGCTTAGTTCAGATAAAAACTTTACTTATGAAATAGATAATACTGAGACTTGGGAAACTCTTGGGCAAATATTTAATTGAGATATTCCTTGGGATGCTAGATGGACTTATATGTGAAACTTAGCTAAGTCGTTTATTAACTGAAGTCAGCTTGCTGCAATACCTAAGAATATATATAAGGCTATAACAAGAGGTGCTCCTAGTTATTCAACAAATAATGACCTAGCTGAGACGCTGCAAAATACAAGTGCTGGTAAAGAGTTTTATAGAAGATGAATAGTTACTCCTAAAACTCCACAAGAGGCAGAGATATTCTTTAATACTATGTTGAATAACGCAAAGTATCGTCCTTGAAGCTCTAATTTTATTAAGTCATTAATTCAATATGAAGATTATTGACATATGAATGGTAAAGAAGAGTGAAAGAAGGCTGATGCGGAAATGGAACTTTGGTTAGACCATATGAAGTATTTGACTAATGAGCATTGAGAATTTAAAACTCAATGATGAGAAAAAGTTATTGACCCATCTTGGAATAAGCTAATTCAAGATGTTAAAACTCATTGATACAATGAAAGTTATACGACTAATCTAATTTACAACTATGCAAAAAATTGGTTAAATAATCATTCATCTGACCCTAACTATCAGCTATATGTTAAAATGTTGTGACAATGACAAGCCCATAATTTAATTGAACATTACACAAGTGGGTATATTGACGCCCTAAATGCCTGAAAAAAATGAAAAGATAATAGATGGACAAAGACAGAGTTTGGAAATGTTTGACTGGATACTGAGCTATTATTAGCAATATGAAACTCAAAGATACAGTGAGAAGATAAAACTTTGTTTGATAAATTACAGGTATTAGATGAGGATGATGCAACAGTTGCTGCATTACAAATTATTCAAAGTCAAGCAAAAGAATGAGATAGAAAAGTTTTAGATAGATTCTTTGATGTAGAAGAAAATGATGATTGAAGTAAGTCTGTTAGCTTGAAGTATCAATACGAGAGTACATTAAAGCAAATATGAGCTGTTGCTAAAGCTATTGATAATTGAAATGTGGACTTAGCTGTAGCTGAAGCTTCTACATTAGTTAATATATATAAGAGCAAGGACCCTACATGAGCAGTAACTGCTTCGTTGATAGATAGTATTTATAATAGAGTTTATGACACGAATAGTTTTACTCCTTCACAAAAGCAGGAGATTATGGCTGCTATATTCCATAAAAATAAAGAATTTATACAGCGTAATCCAGAAAAGCTTAGAGAGTTACTATGAGATAATTATGACATATATGCAGATTACATGAACAGTATGCTTTATCAATGGGATGGCATGACTATTTCTAATTTAGAGAGTATGCAATCTAGTTGAACTGGTTCTAAATCTTGAACAAAATCTGCCAATAGTTTATCATCCGCCTTTAAACAGCTTGCAAATAAGATTTGATGAAGCTGAGGTAGTAATGGTAGATGAACTTGAAGCATATGAAGTCGTAAACAATGGGTACCAGTAACTATTCAATGAGCAAATCTAGTTAAGGAACTTTGATTGAGATGATATACGCCTCAGGTTAATAACCTAAAGGTTCAATCATATAAACCTCATATAGACTTAAGCATAGCTAAAGATGTCAACAGAAATGTTAAATGACCAAAAACAGAAACAATTTCTAAGAAAAAGCAATTAAGTGATATTACTAAGAAAACAACGGAGGCACTTGAGGCAGAATAAAAATAAGACATACAAATATACCTGAGTGGACAATTTATCCACTCAAGGTATTGTATGTGTCTTAAATTATTTTTGATAACTGTACTAACTGATATTTCCTTTTATATTTTATGCCAATAAAAATGTGAATTGATGTGAATAAGATGGAGGATGATGTTCTACAAGAGTATGTGGCTCCAGAAAATGAAAAGGCTAGGGAAATGCTCGACAGAATCGTCCAAGAAGAATTGTGAATGTCTGCCCAAGAGCTTTACCTTAGATGACTTGTACAAGAAATTAAGCGTTTACAAGAAACGTGTGAAAAGTGATATGAAGAGAAACTTTTAAAGTATTATAAAGAAATCGACAATATATGTGGTTTCTCTAAAGATAAAAGGGATGTGAAAATCGAGACGAAGCTCAGAAGCGCATCCGATATTTTTAATTCTACAAATCTAAACTAATGGAGAATATAGATAGCGAAGTTAAAAAACAGGAGCAGGAGAAAAAAAATAAAATCTACCAAGACAACTCCACTGACGCTGAGCGTATCATCTATGACAAATTAAAAAGGATTCTCTTCCACTTTAGGGATAATATTTTCCCGGAATGGTTTGAGGAAATCAAGATGAAAAGCTTATATTCTAAAGAGTATGAAGCTTGATTAAGAAAGCATAATATGCAATATAAATCTGCAAAGATTTATCCACTCATTACTTCTATCCACGATACATTTATGGCATCATTATATGACAATGATTTACGTCCTAAAGTGTTTCCTATGGAGGAAGTTGACCCACAGATAGTTGATGATGCTCAATTATTCTTCCAGCGATGAGTGGAGATTTCTGAAACAGAACAGACTAATGAGATTATTAGAAACGAAGCTTCATTAATCTGAGCTTCTTACTGAATGCCTGGATATACTACAAGCATTATGAAAGATGATAATGGAGAAAATCAAGTAATGTTTATTCCTTGCTTGTTTCCGGTTTCAGCTTTTGAGATGTCCTATAGTATATGAGCTACAGATTTCTACAAAGCTCCAGAAAAATTTAGAAGAAGATTTATACCTTTTGACCAACTTAAGGACGCTTTCTATCCTATACGGGAGTGAAAGAATGGAATGCAAAAACAAGTTGAAAAAAAGAAGAGTGCAATATTAGAAGCGCCTATGCCACTTAGTAAAGCAGATTTTACAAAGATATATGACATTGATGCGTATTCACAAACATATTTGAGTTACTTGGGCGATTGAATTCCTACTGGTACGATTTATGACCAGACTTTTAATATCCTTGATGGTTCTAGTTATTGCGAGGTTGTCGACTTATATATAGGAGATAAACTTATGGTAATGGTTAATGGTTATTTTGTTTACTCAGGAGATAGCCCTTTCAAGTATTGAGAAGACTTTGCAATTTCTAGTAAAGATTGACCATTTATCGAACTTACATTTGAGAAAGGAGTTTGATGTATTCCAAGCGGAATTTGAAAGAAAGTTATGTGACACCAGAAACAGTGTAATGCATTATACAACTCTTTAGCAGATGCTATGTATAGACATTTGAATCCTGTATTAGCAGCTGTTCAGTGAGCTATTACTGACCCTACCACAGGTAATGCTCCTACGACAATTGGATATGATGAGTGAAAAGTTTACTCAATCAATCCATCATACGCAGGAATGAATAATGCAATTACAAAGATAGACTTTACTGATTACAACATTCTTCAATTGGCTATGAATCACTTTGAGAATATCAAAGCTGATGCTTATACAATTTGTTGAGTTAACTCATATGTTCTTGGTTGAGAATGAAAAATTGAGCGTTCAAGATATTGAGCGGAGCAGAGAGTTAATGCTTCTAAAGCTAGACTTAGTCCAATGATTAAATCTATTGGTAGATTTTATGCTAAGTTATTCTACCACTGGCTATGACTTGCTAAGCAAAGTTGAGCTAGTGTAGCTTATGTTCAAACTGATGATGAAGAGTATGTAATCAATTTATCTGAGCTAGATAAGAAATTTAAGATTGTATGTTCTGCTGATATTGGAGTTGAAGAAGCTAAAGCATCTAAGGTTCAATGATTATTGACAATGATGCAGAACACAGCTTGATTTGCTACTAATCCTATTACATGATTACCTGATATTGATAACAAGGCATTCCTTGAGAGCGTTGCGGATTATGCAGGACTTAAAGGATTTAAAGCAATGACTACTGATGAGCAGAAGCAGTACATTGATGAGAGTTATATAATCAAAGATTACATACAACAAAAAGAAATTGAAGCACAGAAGCAAGCTCAAGCTTCACAGCCACAGCAACAGGTTCAGCCAGCTACCAATGGACAGCCAAGCGAAGAAGATATCGCTATGATGTTGCAACAGGCACAATGAGCCAATCCTGACCAATCACAATTACCATATGTAAATTCTGCGTATCCAACAGAACAAGTAGATGAGAGTCAACTTGATTTTATAATGCCACAACAATAAAATGTCAATACGATGACAAAGTATCCGAAGCGAAGGATGCGAAGATGAATAAAATATGTAAAGAAAATCTGGGTTCTAAACTCAGATTTTTCTTTTTATTTTAAAAAGTTATAGTAAAAAACCTAAATTTTATAATCTATATATAGAAAAGGTGATAATTGGATGCCTTTTCGTGAGTGATGCGTAGACGCATAATGGTGATGGTGGTTGAATGGATTGGCTAGCTATGTGGCAAGTATTCGATTTGGTAGGCGAAGAAATAGTCTAAGCAGACAGCGTAGCTAGCTTAATTCATTTACATTTTAATTTCATAAAATAAAAATTATGAACGGGGAAGAAACCACAACTTTAGGAGCAGTTGCTGAGAGTCAGCAAAATATCTCCAATCCAACAGAAACTGCACCAGTTGCAGAACAGCCAGCTCAGCCTGTACAACCTGAGCAAACTACAGTTGAAGAAAACAACTGAACTTGAACTTCAAGTTGAGATGTGCAAACAACTCAAACTTCTGAAGCTCCTGCAGAAGCAGATGTAATAGAACAGGTTAATGCAATACTTAACGAAAATAAAACACTAGAATCTGTAGCACAGGAAGCTGACGAAATACAGAATCAGAAAGAGAATGAAGCCGCTCTTAATGATATCATTAAAGAAACTACAAAAGACCTTCCATCTGAAGATGCCAAAGATGTAAAAACTGAAGTAACTTCTTCTACCGAAGAATCCGACCGCTTGGATGAAGAACTCAAACAAGGGTTAGAGGATATCAAGGACAAGAAGTCTGCAGAAGAAATGGCTAAGAAAGTTTATTTAGCTTTCCAGAAAGAACGTAGTATGCATCAGTTCGATAATGAACAGAATAAAAATACTATAGACGTTCTCAAAGGGATGGTAAAGAAACTCAATGAACAAGTTACTACTGCGGACAATGACCCAAGAGTAACGAAACTTGATGACGAATTCTATACTCTTTGGAGATTAGAGCAGTCATATAAAAAAGACAAGAGCGATGCTAGTAAAAAGAATTTAACTCGTTACTACGTTGCTAAATTAGCGGTAATGAATCCTTCAGTAAACGCTAATCAAATTATGGACATTTTTACAAATGCTCCATTAAAATCTAATACGATGTGAGAAGGTGTGCCTACGTCTGCTCCTGTAGCTGAAGTAAAGCAACCTACTCAAACTCCTAGATGAATTCCTTTATCTAAAAGAGGAATGTTCTAGTAGTTAATTATTTATTTAATTAACGTTGAGCCACGCTTGGAATAGCGCGGGCTTTTTCTTTTTATTTTTAAAAGGTGAATTTAAATGGCAGGAACAACACACTGTGACCCTTGTGACGCTACTGGTTTAGCTGAAAAATCAGTTCGTTTTCAAGACATTTTGAACCCACTATATGCACAGGGTAGAGTTCTCGAAACTTGGGGACAATATGAAGAATTCCTAAGATACGAGACAATTTTCTTCGATGTAGTACCTCAAAAAGACCCTACAACTGGAGAAGTATATGTAACTTACAAATTCAAAGATGGTTTAGCTGCTTCTAGCGAATTAACTTTGTTAGATGACCAATGTAAAGTTGGATGGTATGAACCAAGAATCTGTGGAGACGAAACTGTTTTAACTGAAAATGCAGCATCTGGAACTAACGTTCTTACTGTTGAAAGTCTTACTCCATTAGGAGGAGTTAAAGCTGGTTCTACAGTTCTAGTTATGAAAAAAGATGGAAATCCAGTTAATGGATTGTATATTGCTAGTATTGACACAGCTAACAATCAAATTACTCTTGCTAATAACTTAACTACAGACCTTAAAGCTGGAGACAGAGTTAGAAGAGGAGCTTACTTAAGAGACAGAAACTGTGAAACTACAATCGACAATCCAGTTGAATTAGGAGGATTAGATTATTATTCTGCATTCTTCAGAACAATCTCTATTTCTCACGAATTTAATTGGTGTGATTTGAACAAAGACTACCTTATCTCTGGAGGAATCCAAGCTATCGTAGATGCTATGTTCAGAAAAGGAGACATCGAAGCTATTAAAGAATTCTTACACGCTGCTTTCTATGATAGAAATATACAAGTTTCTACATATAAATGGGAGACTATGGGACTTTTCCCTGCTCTTGCTAAAGCACAAGAAAACGGATTGAAGATTGCATTCGACTTATCTGAATGTTGTGATGAGACAGCTTCTGAATGTACAAATGCAAGACATCAAATTCAAGCTTTCTTAGATATCGTAATGAACAAAGCTATGGTATCTGGAATGTACAAAAACAACGTAACAGTTGCTATGAACAAGAAAGCTATGGAAGGACTTCACATGATGCAAGGATACTTCCAAGATTACGGAAACGTTGGATTCTTAGATGGAAGCCAATTCGATATCGATGTTGGATTGCCAAGAATTAGATATGCTGGTGTAACAATCACATTCAAATACTTGCCAATTCTTAACGACTTCGGATATTCTGTAATGTTAACAATTCCTGAAGACAAAGTTGGAGTATACCAACCAAAATATACTGTAGTTGATACTAACGGAAAAGTTGTAGCTAACGCAAAGATTAACGGATACATTTCTAATGGAACTCCTATGCTTCGCTACATTCCAGACAATCCCTACAACATCTGAGCTCAGCTTGGAGAATGTAATAAAATCGTTGGAGACGTTAAATTCGCTATCGTATGGATGTGAGTTGATAAAGGAGCTTACCGCTTCATTAAAGACTTTGGAAAATGCGTACTTTGAGGATGTGAAGTATGTGAATTAGATGATACTGAATTCTTAGACTAATATAGTCTTCAAAGATGGGAGGGCTTGCTTAGCCTTCCCATTTTCTTTATTTTAAAAAAAACAAAGCTGAATGAAAGTTAAAGATATTTATAGTTGAACTAATATAACTGATTCCGGGTGTGATTCGAAGATATCCAGATTCAATGATATTTTGTCCAGCTTTGCAATGGAAGTCTATGATTTTTATCCTAGGAAAATCATAGAAAGGTTTGTACCTGCTGATTGCAAGGGACAAATAACTACAACATATCCTATAGCTAAAGTACGAGGTTTCTTTGGGAAATGATGTAACACTTGATGTTCATTAGACCCAAAGGATTGTTGTGCTTGATACAGAAGGCTTCTTATGGAAGAAATGTATGGGGACAATCTAGACCAAAATAGTTATGCTATAGTCTATGGTGATTGATGAGATGAGAAAGACAAAATTATATTTAAATTGCCCGCTTGACTTACAGATGCTTTTGTAGTTTATTCTAAGGGTTTTTCAAAAGTCATACCAGTGAAAGATTGATGACATTGAATGGACACCAATATAGACATAGATAGATATACATTATCTTTATTGAGATTGTATATGAAATCAGAGTATGCCTTAGAGAGTGAAAATGATATAAATATGTCTGCTAACTACTATAGTAGGTTCCAGACAAAACTTAAGAGATTAAAGGAAATGTATGATAATAATATTAAATTCATAGTTCCTTGAGCTTTAAATGCTGCTAATAAATAAACATGGCACAACAAGATAAAACAGATTGGTATTGGAATGGGGTGCTTGCTGGTGCTGTGAATAATCTATATTATGATTTAATTAATGTAGACGTAGTACATACCCCATATTCTACAACACACAGAAACTCTTCGTTCTTTTTAAAGACGAGGCCAGGTTATTGTGTGGAAGATGCTTGGTTTGATTGAACAGACACAGAGTGATGGGATGTGACAGATTTAAAGATAATATGGAATGAAAATTGTAATGAAGAAGAATGAATAGCCTATGCTTTAGGTAAAAAATGAAAAAGTAAGGCTATATTTGCTTGTCCTATAAAGGATTGATGCGCTACGCATTTCTTTAATTGTTCTGAGAATTGCACCCCTAGGACAACTTGAGATTTCTATGATGAATGTCCAGATATGAGTTCGGTAGAGTGATGTTGAGATTGGAAGTTGTTTGCTACTGATTATGTAAAATGAGATAGATATGATTGATTTGAATTAATAAAACAGACTTGAGCCGAGCCGTTAGTTCATCCAGGTTCTTATACTTGAATACAAATTAATAAATATTCATTATGAACAACATTGTGATATTTTTCTGACGAATATGTAGAAAGTTGAGATTGAGAATTCAAATGAAGAATAACTGAAAAATGAAATTATTTATTAGTTTATGCATCTGCGACAGACGAAACTGGATGATTTCCATGACAAGTTAGAATGATTACTGGGACAGAAACAAGTGATTGAGTGACAAGAATAATGGTAGATAGTCCGTGGTTATGATTTAAGGTTCCAGATACTTCTAATCTATCTGAATGAGAATCAAAATCTACATATCCTAATGAGTGATTGCATGTTAGTTATGCTGTATTTGAGGAATGGTGACAGGTTGTGTGATTCACTGACAATAATAAAATATTTTTGATGACTAACGATGAGGATTGTAGAGCAACAAGGCTATATGCTCAAGATAGTGAAGTTCCAACAAATATAATATGAGTCGCAGAAGCAAACGATAAAGTATTTGTTCTTACAGATAATTGATTTGTCCATTATTCTAAAGAATGAATTTGATATAATAAATTCTTTATGGACGATGATATGTTCGCGTGAGCAGACAAATCGTCAATAATTGCTTATAGAGATATGATATTAGCATTTTGAAGCAGACATATTTCTGTTTGAGTCCCAGACGAACAAAATAGATATTGGACAATGTATGACCAATCTACTACTATGTGAACTTGGAGTAGATATTCATATGCTGAGTATGACTGAGACTTAGTATTTGTCTCTAACGATAAGAGGCTAATGACATTAGGCATTAACTCTGCATCTAGATATTGACTCGTATTTGATGATGTATGAGAAATGTTGAATGGTAAGTTAGCTACTTTATTAGATACTGATGAGGTGTTTATTTGAAGTAGTGATAATAATCTTAGAGTGTTTGTGCAAACTAAGAGCGAACCATATATAGCGAAACCTTATCCATGGGAATGAGTTGCAGACAGAAACTTATCTTGAGATAATACAATGACTCATATTTATAAGTTCGATACTTTATTTAAGGTTTGGAGCGAAGACCATGTTAGTTTCCTTTTATCGTGAGCTTCTGATTGAGCCTATTATTGACAAAATTGAGTTTATTCAAGAAGATATAGCGAGGCGTCATCTCCTGATTGAGAATGTGACATACAGTGAACCCATGACAAAAAAACATATTGGCCATATCAAACTAAGATTAGTGCATATCTAATAGAAAATGAAAGCGATTGGGTATGATGAACTAGTAGTCGATTAGCAAATAGACCAAAATTATATAATGTTGCCAAACTAAATAGATTAATAACAACATTATGACCGTGAGTATATTCCAATACCTCAAAAATAAAAATAACAACATATTCTAAGTGAATATGATATACGTATGAGTTTCCGATTAGTTGAGATTGAAATGATTGGCTATGACTTGTAACGAGTTATTATACTGGAAAAAGATTGTCTGAGGATGAAGAAGAAAAACTATGATGTATGGTGTCTACTATACAGGATAGTCAAAAGCAATATCAGAACAATTGTCCAGAGAGCGATGTGTATTATCATACTGAAGTGCAAAAAACTCCACGATGTCAAACATATAGAGAGTTTTTAATTCAGGACCATTGAGTGTGTATAAATGATAAATTGTATGAAATCGCTCCTACTATGCCATTAACAACTAATTTATGAGAGAATCAAGATTACGCAACACAAATAAAATTAGAATTAATTTGATGAAAAGGAGATGTTATATGTTTTGGCTGACGATTGGCTGAAATGTTTATTGCTCCTTTATTTAGTATAGGACCAGATTGAGAGTATCAACTACAGCCTAATACAGACTGTTAGAATTCTTATTAGCCCTCTGGTTCGTTTTATATTATGTTATTATACATATGAATGAATTAGATGCCATACAACAACAAATGGCCGCTCTAGGTATTGATGTGTCTCCAGAGGCACAGCAGGCCCCTGTGTATGATGAAGCTGTCGTACTCACTCCAGAAGACGAAGCAATGTTTGCTCCAGGAGGAGAGTTGGCAGTCGAGGAAACTATTGAAGAAATTCCTACAGAGGGAGAGCTTCAAATGCCAGCTTACGATATCGAAGAGCTAAAAATTGACATTCAGCCTATGTTACAATGACTTCCTAAAGAAGAATTTGCTAACTTAATAATCTGGATGGCAGAACAATTTAATTTATTAAATCAAGAAAACAATGCCTAGACAAAGAAAACCACAAAACGGTGGACAAAGATTAGGAACTTGAAGGGTCGCTAATACAACCACAAGTTCACAACCAAAAATGCAAACAGTTTATAGAATTCCTAGAGGGAGTAATTGTGGAGATAGCTGTGGAATGGCTATCGAAATTATCTGAACTTCTCCAGTAAATGTAAGAATTGAAGGAGAAAATATTTGGAGAATTTCTTTAGACCCTGAAGCTCTAAAAAGTGTTATTGAAAATTATCCTAGCTTGGAATTGGATAATGTTACACTCCAAACTGTAAACGGAGATGTTACTTTCACAGGAAAGATAACAGGACAATGAGGCTTCGAATGAGATGTTACAGCTACAAACTTAACAGCTACAAACTGAACTATTACAACATTGAACTCAACAACAGCTACAGTAAATAGCTTAACTTCAACTACATCAAGTCTATGAACAGCAACTGCTAGTTCATTAGACACAGCAGCGTTGGCAGTTAGCTGAACTTCAACATTAAGTTGAAACGTGACAGCAGAATCAGATTTAACTGTTAATTGACAATTAACTGCTTCAAACTGAAACATTACAAATTTAACTGCTTGAACTTTAAATGTAAATAATTGAGCTACAATAGCTAATGGATTAACAGCTGATGCCACAACAACAAACACATTAGCAGTTAATCAAACTTCTACATTTACATGACAAATTACAGCAGGAGATATTGTTTCTACATGAACTACTTCATTGGATACATTAATTGTTTCTTGAAATACAACACTTAATACATTAACAGCTAATGGAGCTACGACATTAAATGGTAATGCTTCTGTTGCTGGTAACTTATCTGTAACAGGAAATGAAACTATAACAGGAAATCAAACAGTTACAGGAGATGGAATTTTCTCTAATGATGTATCTGTTGCTAGAAACTTAAATGTTAGTGGAGACGCTACAGTCACAGATGATTTAACTGTAAATGGTTCTACACATTTAAAAGACTTAGAAACAACAGGTAGTGTAGATGTTGGTTGAACTTTAAGAACAACTTGAGCTGCAGTTATTGGTAACTGATTAAATGTCACTGGACAAATGGAAAGTGATACAGTTAGAACTGGTGAAGTTATAGCTGATGAAGTTAGAGTAACTGATGGATTGTATCTTTCTCAAGGTGCTGAAGCTCCTGACTTTATTCTTCAAGTTGAGAAGGGTATAGCTAATGGAGTTTGTCCTTTAGATGCTAACACAAAAGTTGACCCTCAATATTTACCTCCTATTTATACTTCTGCTATAGTGAAGATTGGAACTTGAGTATTTACTAACTCAAATACTTCTCAAGTAAATGATGATGATATTACATTAGATAGTTTTGTAGCTATTTCTAACTATCAAGACATAGTTGGAGACTTAGAAGAAACTATCGTTACTTGAGGATTAGTAGTAACAAGTAACCAGACAGAGACATGAAGCTATAAATATATAGTAGTAAATCCACTTACTAACTGTACGCCTAATAACAACTAATTCTTTTTTATCCCTTAAATTAAAATAGATGCCTAAAGCAAGATTACACTTTGATGGGGATAATACCTGAATAGAAAAAGAAGCACGTTTGTACAGTTTAACTCAAACAGTGGAAAACAAATTAGATTCTATTTCTACAATAGAAACAACTCTCCAATGAGAAATAGACGATTTACAGAATCAGATAAATCAAGTGGCATCAAGAGGTAGATACCTTACTACTTGGGATTGTACTACTTGATTACCTGATACAAATCCTACAACGGACCCTTATGTATATCGTGCTTGAGATTATTATATTATATCAACTGTGGGCGGTACTAACTATCGTCCACATGGTTCTGAATATCATGCTTGAGTAGCTAGTCAAACTCTAGAAACTCAAGCTGTATCAGCAAATGACTTATATATTTATGACGGAACACAATGGACGCTGCAAAGAACATGAGCTAGTGTATTTGCCGTATGGTGAAGTATTGCATGAAACTTAGCCGCACAGACAGATTTGCAAAACGCATTAAATGCTAAAGCAAATGCTGCTGACTTAAATACTAAAACATTTTATATAAGTCAGACATGAAGTAGTAGCCAAACTTTACAAGAAGCTCAGGCCGCTTATGATTATTGGTTGACTTGATGAAACCCTATTATAACTATAGACGATGGTTCTGATGATTGATATTATCTTTTAACGAATGTATCAAATACTGAAGCTGTGTTTAGCTCTCCTAATTTAGATAAATCAACTCAGTCATGACATACGTTGGTTATAAAACCATGAATTATATTTACATTATCTTCAAATAGTGTAACAAATGTAAGTAGTCATTCATTAACTCAATATAACTATATAGATACAAACACCACTTATTCAGGAGCTTTTACTCCTACAGCAGATTATCATCCTGCTACAAAAAAATATGTAGATGATAACGATACATATATTTGAGCTTCCGCTCCTACAAGTAATTTAATAGAATGAAGAGCTTGGTATGACACAGCCAATGATGTATTAAAAGTTTATGATTGAACGAATTGGAATGTATGTTGATGAAGTAGTTATACGGCTTGAGACCATATTTTTATAGATAATGATACAATTTCAGCGACTTGGGTTCAGGATACATTGGTTGTATGAGACAATATAACACTTTCTCCAAATATGGAGTCTGACATGAAATGACCATCTCCTAGTTGATATCATATACCTACATATAATGAATGGAATGATTTAATTTCTATTATTAAAAACACATTTTCTTTGCCTAATGTAGATGCGACAATGTGGACATATCTTAAGATGCCATCCGCAGGTTGTCGTAGGTATCTCGATACTAGTGTATATGAGCAGGGAACAGCTGGTCATTATCTTGCTTCTACATGATGATTTTCAAGTTCTTATTGGTACGATAGTATATATTTTAGGTCGAATGCTATTGGTGCATCTCGTTATGGTAGTTTACCAATGGCATATTCAATTCGTCCAGCCAAGAATATTCCAATAGTACCTGATAGTAGCTGGACTACACTATATGATTGAAGTGCTATAGCCACATGAGCATGAATATTCCATAATACTACAGATTGACTTATATCTATTAGTTGAGACTGAGTTACATGGATTACGATAGCAGATAAAAATCTATGAGCTACTACAGTATATAATTCTTGAGATGCGTTAAGTGAAGCTAATTGCGGTTGATACTTTCAGTGGTGAAATAATTATATGTTTCCATTTACCTGATGAACAATTGAGACGACAAATACAAAAGTAGATGCATCAAATTATTGACCATGAAATTATTATAATTCAAGTAAATTTTATATATATGTAGATTCGCGAGAGAGTTCAAATAATTATAATCTATGGTGATGAGTAACTCAATCAACGCATAAAGAGTGAGAAATAATAAGCACAGAAGCGAATACTAAAATATTTCAATTAAGTTGAACTAGCTGAGCAACAGCGTTAGCTGAAGCACAAGACATATATGATTGGTATTTGTGAGGTAATACTCCATTATTAGTATATAACAATTATACATATGTATTATCTAGTGTAGCAAGTGATAAAATTTGATTTAAATGAGAAATAACTCAGCAGAATCAGAATTCATCTAGCTTTACATGACAAGATGTAATATATCTAAACTTTAATGTAAATGATGAAGTGACTAGCATAACGACAGACACAGCTGTCGTTGCATGAAGTTATTTGCGCCTAGGTCAGAATTATAATACTCCATATACTCCTGTAAATGATTGAGACCCTACTAGTAAAAAATATGTAGATGAACATTGACCTAATATTCCAGTTTACTCATATCATTGAGATTTCTCTACTTCGGTAAGCTGTGATGTAGTAGTATGATGAGACTATAAAATAGTAGTAACATGACATCATGGAAGTACAATAGATAGGGATGTAGTGGTTACAGTAGACTGAAGTCAAGCAGCATCATATACATCAAATGTAATAGAGAACTTCTGTTATGTATGTGTAGTTACTGCTACATGAGGGGCATGAAGCTCTATAGTTATCACAAAGACTAGTAATACATCATTTACTATATATGACGTATATATAGAGAAAATCAATATCCAATCTGGATACCTAACAGCCACAGTGAATTAATATTTAATTTCTAACATAAATTTTAAATGCCAAAGGCACATCAACAATATTTTGCAGATGAGGTGTCTCTTGAGAAAGAGGCGCGTACCTTTCAATTAGATGATGAGCTAAAGCAGAAAATAGACAATATTGACGGTAGGGCTGAGGAAAACGTAATTGAAATAGTTAAGGTTAACTCAGTTCCTTTACCTGTTGATAGTCAGAAGGCTGTTGACGTTACTGTACCTTTAGTGCAAGACAGCCTTGATTCTACTGACCCTAGCAAATCTCTATCTGCAAAACAATGAAAAATTTTGTATGATTATATAGTAGCCTTACAGAGTAGAGGTAGATTTCTTTCAAGCTGGAATGCTGTTACTGGAACTCCTGTAACAGAACCATTTGGAAGTTGATACGTCTATAATCCTTGAGATTATTTTGTTGTAACTACTGTAGCTCCTTCTTGAGGAACTAACTATCGTCCAGATTGAACTGTATATGTTTCTTGACAGGCTAGTACAGTTGTTGAAACTGAGAATGTTGAGATAAGTGATATGTATATCTTTGATTGAACGCAATGGTTATTCCAAAAGAATACAGCCAGGCAAATAGCCGTTGACCCAGCATTATCTACAACAAGTACAAATCCTGTAGAGAATAGAGTTGTAACAAATGCTTTAAATACAAAGCAGAACATATTAACAGCCTGAAGCAATATTCAGATTAACTGAAATATTATTTCTGCTACATGATATTCTAATTTGCCTGCAGCTCAAGGTTGAACTGATAATACGTTAGTTACAACTTGAGATAAATACAACTGGGACCATAAACAAGATTGATTAACGGCGTGAGCTAATATTCAGATTAATTGAAATGTTATCTCTGCTACAGATACAACTTATGGTAATTATCCAGAGGCTCAAGGTTGAACTGCTGATACGTTAGTTACAACTTGAGATAAATATAATTGGAATCATAAGCAGGATTGATTAACTGCTTGAGCTAATATTCAGATTAATAACTGAGTGATTAGTGCAACAGATACAACATATACAGCTTGAACAGGAATTAGTATTGACAGTAATAATGTTATTTCTGCTCACGACGTAAACGCTACTTGGTGAAATATAACTTGAAATATAAATAATCAGACAGATTTAAAAAATCTATTAGATTGAAAACAAAATATATTAACAGCTTGAAATAATATTACAATAAATAACAATGTTATTTCTGCTACGGACACAAAATATACTGCGTGAAGTTGAATAACTATTAACGCATATAATGAAATTATAAATGATAAACAATTTGACCCAAAGAATATATGACAGGAATGACAAGTGTTGAAGAAATATTCTAACTGAACATATTGATGGGAAAATGAGAGTTGAGGTGGATGATGAGGTGGTGTAGATAATACACCTTATTGACCAACTTGGGATTGAGTTACATGAGTAGCTCCTTCTAAGAATGCTGTTTATGATAAGATTTCTGCTATGGATATTACTATAGCTTGAAAACAAGACCAGTTGGTTGCTTGAGCTAACATCCAACTCAATTGAAACGTCATTTCTGCAACTGATACTAAATATACAGCTTCAGATTTTGACATTAAAGATTTAGCCGATAGTTTAAATCTACGTAATACATGGAATAATAAACAAGATGCCATTACAGATTTAAATACAATTCGTACATGAGCAGCTAAATGAATGACAGCTTTACAACCTTGAGATAATGTATCTAGATTAGTTAATGATGCTGGATATATTACAAAGGCAGTAAACGACTTAACAAATTACTATAATAAAAATCAAACATACACAAAAGCAGAGGTTGATGCTTTAATAGCAAACTTTGCTTGATTCCAAGTTGTAAGCACATTGCCTACAACAAATATTAAAACTACAGTTATCTATTTGTTATGACCACATTGAAATAATGTATATGATGAATATGTATATATTAACAATCAATGGGTAAAAATATGAGAAACTTCTGTAGACTTAACAAATTACTTTAATAAAGTAAATGACGACAGTGACGACATAATTCAATGAAGTACTCATTTGTTTATGACTCCTGCCGAAAGAACTAACTTGAGTCATCAGAGTGGAACAAACACTTGAGATGAAACTCAAGCATCAATTCAAACTAAACTTTGAGCAGCTACTTCTACAAAGAGTGGTTACTTAACTAGTGCAGATTGGAATATATTTAATAATAAGCAAGACAAACTTGTAGCTTGAAATAATATTCAAATCAACTGAAACGTTATTTCTGCAACTACAGGTTGAACATATACTGCATGAGATTATATAAGTATCGATAGTAGTAATGTAATATCTAATACAAAGCCATTCATTCCAAGCAATACTTGAAGTGCTTGACAGGTTCTTACAAAAACGTCTAATTGATATAGGCGAGAGACTGGTTCAGGATGATGAGGTTGAGTTACTTCTGTTAACTGAAGAACATGAGCAGTTACTGTAGAAGAATTTGACCCAGACAACAACTGAACAGTATGACAAGTGTTAAAGAAGACGTCTAGTTGATACGCTTGGCAAAATGAAAGCTGAGGTTGAGGGAGTTTTAGCCCAGAAAATCCAGGTAGTACTGGACAAGTTCTTACTAAAACATCTACAGGATATGATTGGGAAACTATAACTGGATGAGAATGAAATGTAAAATTATTTGTATTAAGCTGAACATGAGATACCATTACAGCACAATCTGCATTGGATTGGTATAATGCATGAAAGTTGCCAATTATTAGATTATATGGTACTTATACTTATTACGATAGTGTTGGTAATCCAACAACTGTAACATGAAACTGGGATTATTATCCAGAGCCAACTTCTTTAAACGAGACATGAAAAGTTTTCTTTAGGAGTATTCCAGGGTCATTCGATAATTATAATAACTCTATGAGTGATGGAGTATCATACCAAGTAGAATTTGTATTAAGGATTGAGTATGATGGACAAGGTAATGTTACTGATGTATATAGTACAGCAGCTACTAACTGAAATACACAATTTATTAGTCCATATATAGATTATACAAACCCATATATGCCTATATATGATGGAAGTCCTGCGACTAAAAAATATGTTGACCAAGCTGTAGCAGGATGAGGTTGATGATGAATCACTAATAATACTAGTGGTACTACTACAACAATTCAACAAGAGTGGGCATGAAGCCAGGCTGAATATGATGCATTAAGACATGCTGGCCAATTACAAAATTGAGTTATTTATAATATATTTTATTAAAAATGGTTATAAGGGTACAAAATTCTGGATATCCGTATGGTGTTAAAACTAAATATATTAACAATAGGGAGATAGAGACAGTTATGTTAAATGGTAAAAGAATACTTGGACATTCTGATTATCCACCAACTTATGATTTAGAATGAGATTTTGTGGCCGCATGAGCCAGCTGACAACTTCCAGCTGGATGGATAGGTACTAATATAGATATAACACAAGATTGAGTAACCTCAACATCTTTGATTAATATGGGACAACTAGAGAATCCAAATTATTGAAACTTTTGATGGACGAACATACAAGATATAAAAATAGAGTGTAATGTGTATATGCCAATAGCTGATTTTACATTGATGTCTACTAATTTCTGAACTGGTTGGGGTAATATAAATAAACAATCATATCGGCAACCTGGCGAATATTATTTAAAATGGCAAAGTTGGACATCATCCCTCCAGATAGTATGACCAGATTGATTATATGAGGAAAGTCGGTTTAATATACTTTCAAATTTTAATACAATCAAATTTTGAATATATTATCCTAGTCTTATTAAAAATATATCTGTAAAAATATGGAAAAGGCCAGTTATAACTAATAAATCAGATTTATTTGCTAATTATGGAATAGACCAAAGTATACGTTTAGATATAGAGGATTTCCCACAATGATGAAATCTAGATTTACCACAAGAAATTACGTTAGATAGTTTATCTCACCAAAATATGGCAGCTACAGCTATGTTACATCCTAATTCTATACATTGGGAAGATGAGCATCATTATTTTGAGGGACCAGTTACAGTATATGCAAATTATTGATGATATAAAGATAGCGTATCGTTTACTCCATTGAGCTGATTCCAATTACCTACATTTTCAGATTCACATTGGATATTATGAAGCTGAATAACATTAACATGAGATGCTATATCCACAAATACGTATTGATGAAATTCTTATGCGGAGTTACAATACTCTATGAATAATTCTACATGATGAAATCATTGAATATCTTTTGATTCTAATTCTCCAGGAATTATATCAATGACAGATTATAAGCCATTATGTACTGTAGAAATATGGTCATGAAATACTAAACTTAGAACAACAGAATATCGTTCATGATTAGAAAATGAATATATTGGTTGAGAATGGCCTATAGAGAAAAATATTGATTGAGGATGATGGGAACCTGCATTATGAGGAATTGAGGTTGAGAATATACTAATGGAAGAGTGATTTCAATGATGAAATAAAATACGTATTTATCCCCAACCGTGATTTAATACTTTATGTTGAGGGGATTATGTTTGGACACTTCAATGAATATTATTTACATAATAGTTAAAATAATATAAACAATCTATATAAAATTTTCTCTTGACTTAATACTTGAAAAATATAAATAAATCTTTACAGCGCTGTTTTTTATTATTAAAATAGGCGCAATGTTGGTTAAAAACGTATGCAGGGTATGTGGTAAACAGATAAGGCCCTGAGTGACAATCTGTGAAGATTGTAGAGACGAGAGAAATTATTACTCAGCTATAGTAAGTACAAATAAAAAGAGATTAGCAAAAACATTAACAGAAAGAAAAATAACAAAAGAATGGTTAAATAGAGTGTCTACTCAAGCAGGTAATATTATTGAGAATTGAGAGATACTGTTAACATATAACTAACAAAAAACTAACAAAATAAAGTTGGATTATATAAGGCAACCATTGCTGTAAAAGAATTTATAACTATCAATAATTTATGGTTATACTTTCACTACAGTAGTGGTTGCTTTTATATATTAATCCAAAAAGAAATGGAATTAAAGAGAGAGATGTTCTTTAATGGAGAAGAAATTCTTTATGAGAACATTATCAACACAGTGACACAGCATCCGCAAGAGATGAAAAAGATTCTGACTTATGTATTTGATGAGATTAAAAAACTCTGAGAATATATGGGGAAGAAGACCGATATGGAAAAACATTTCCATAAAGGACTCCATGAACTTCAGGAAGAGTATCACATCATTTAATTTGTAATAGTCTCGGCATGAATAATCTATTACAAATGTTAATGGGAATGTGAAACTTCTCTGGAATAAAGGATAAACTCTTACAGTTATGAGTACCACAGGAGAAACTCCAGAATGTGAATTTTTCGGATATGAATAGTCTGAATCAACTAGCACAGGAAATTATGCCTTGATTATTAGCTCAGAATAAAGACTTAGCTAATAAAATAAAAGGTGCAGCTTCTATGCTTTGAGCTGATAAACAGAAAGAAATAACCGATGTAATTGATGTTATTTAAAAGATGTGGTGGCTAGCATAACAAAAGAAACCAGTCTTTTATTCCATAATATTAAAAGCACATGGATGGTACTACATCTATTGCAACGCCAGGTATGGGTACGTGGCTTATCATCTTGCTTCTATTCTTATTCCTGTTAGGGGGTAATAACGGGTATGCGTTTGGAGGCAATAATAATGCTGCTGCTTTCATGGCAGGTGCTGCATCACAGGACAGAGGACCTAGCCCATCTGAGTTATTGATAAACAATAACACAATGTGGCAAAATCAGCTTATGGCTCAACAATGATTGAGCAATCAGACTACGTTGATTACTCAAGGGTTCTGTAATGTAAACAGCAATATCGAGAAAGCTATTCTCCAAGGGCAACAAAATACTGCTGCCATTATAGCAAACGATACTGCTAACACACAGAAGATTCTTGATATGATGTGTTCTAACACAATCACACAACTTAGAACAGACTTAGCTGAGGCTAAATTAGAAGCTAACAATGCGGCTCAAACAGCTGAACTAATCAACAGATTAGCTCCTGCTGCTACTCCAAGTTGGATAGTTTCAAGTCCTTACACATCTATTTATCCACCTGCAAGTACAACTACTTGAGGATAATAGATAATGTCCCCAATGAAGTCTCTCTTTAATTAGAGAGGCTTTTTATATTTAAACGAAGATTAACTATGAGATGTAGTTATAGATGTAATATGTGGTGTAAATGTAAAAAACCCGTACATCACGATATACATGTAACATGAATTTGAGCCTCATCTAGTAGTGAAGTTACAATTGATGAACATACTTCTACTGTTGTTACTTTCACTTATTCTCCAAATAACGCTTCAACTCCTTGAAGTGATATTGTTCTTTGAGTAACTTGAGAAGCTGTTGAAGCTTCTTTCGTTGGATTTGAAAACTGAACGGCAAGAATTGGAATTAGCGCAATGAATCCTGGTAGTGCTACAGTGTGGTATCAGATTTGAGATGATACTTCTACTAGACAAAACATTACAGCTACTGTTCCTTCTTGACAGCAATTCTCACCTACAAATAATATTATTGTAGACGTAAACCCAGTATGAGAAGTTACTACAAGAAAAACTAAAAAGACAAAAGCTAGATGAGCTTGAGATTCATATGTTGCAAAAGTGTTTGCAGCAAATGAGTTAAGCCAAGATTATGTAAGATTAGAATGGATACAGGAATGAACTCCAAATGTACAATTTGTATGATGAGCTAATAATGAATATTGTACTGCGATGTTTACTGAGCAGGTAAATAATTCATTAGCTCGCGAAATAGAGACAGTTTATGATTCATGATGACTTACTGATAATTCTGCAAAATTTGTAGATTCAGCTTGGGAAGAAATTGAAACATATTTTGCAGAGCCATTAACTCAAGAAAGTATTGAAGAAATACACGAAGAAATTATAGAAAACGAAGTTATTCGTCCCGCTATAATTGACTATAATAATACTACTACAACAGCTTCAGTTTGAGACAGACGGGCATTATATCTTGATAATGGATTAACACCTTCTGATGCAACTATAAATGTTGAAACGCCATGAATAGTTCAACTAACTGGTGTATGACCAAACTCATTTGAATTTACTTGTATATGAGCATGAACTACTGTTGTTTATGCGTCTTATAATTGACAAACAGATAGTATAGAATTAACAGTTGCCGCTGCTCCAATAGTACATGTAGAAAGTATATCTGCTGCTGCAGATACTGTAAATGTTGAACCATGAGCTCCTAGTGTAAGAGTATTATTCTCTTATATGCCTGCAAATGCAAATGACATAGCAAACGACATATCTATTACATACGGATGAACATTAATCACTGGTGCTTCAATAGCATGATATTTTGATTGAAGTTTAACCTTATCGCTTACTTTATCATGAGCAGAGGGCGATGACAGTGTAACATGTACAGTCGTCGGTTCATGAGTTTCATCTAGTACAGCTATTCATGTAGCACAACCAGCTCAAACGTGGACTGTTGATTTTGATGTAAATGACGCGAATATGGGTTCTGTAGATGTGGCACAGCTTACTGATATTCCAGATTGAACACAGTATACATATGATAATAATACTGTAACAGTTAACTGAACTACAGTCACAGCTACAGCAAATACTTGATATCATTTCCTTAATTGGTGAGACAACTTTGATAATAACACTATTACACATGACGGTACAATTAGCGCTTATTTCGAAGCTGACCCAGTTCCTCCTACTCCAACAGGATTATCTAATATCTGAGTAGTTGATTTATGGGAAGAACAATGGATGCCAAATCCAGAAGACCCAGAAGACCCAACGGAATATAGAGCTGCTCAATTTGGTGCACGTTTATTTGAGGATTGAGATAATTATTTAGAAATTTCTTGGCAATATGATGAGAATCCATCATCTCCACAAGATATAATGACTTATACCTTTTACGGACATGATGACCCAACTTTCATAGCTGGACTTGAAAGTTTATGATGGAATTGAGAGGATTGGTTTAATTTGTTAATTAGCTCAGACCCAACATATATATTACAAGATTGAACTATTAAGCAAGAGGTAATGGATGTAGCTAATGCATTATATGAAGACCCTACATGAGATTTTTCAGAACTAGATATGGTAATAAATGATAATGCACCAATCCTAGAATATCCAGCTGAGCCTTCTATAGAGATGGAGAATTCATTTGGTGTCTTAGAATGACGTACATATTCTGCATGGTTGAAAATAGCTCCAGCAGATGAAACATTCACAGTTTCTGTTGATGACCCTTCAATAGCTACATATGATTGATATACATATGATTGATATATATGAGATGTTTGACAATATACTTTAACATTCTCATGAGTTTCAGAATGAACAACAACAGCTACGGTTACTTGTGATAATACATGATTAACTGCAAGTTGTACAATCACTGTTTCTCCAGTAATTCATATTCAATCAATATCTGCACCAAGTGTAAATAGTTTAAATCTTATTATGTGACAGGTTTCTCCACAGGTAACATTTACTTATACGCCAACTAATGCTAATGTGCCTTCTGAAGATGTAATGTTCTGATTCTCTGTAGAGTGAGTGGCTAGTTTATGATGGACACAATTTTATGAATGAACTTGGGTGGGAAATTTTAATATACTTGGAGTATGAGACACGACATTAGTATATCAGTTAGTATGAGACCCTACTCAATATTCTATTGCTATCCACGTGGATGCTGCAGTTAATATTTCATCTATTAGTAATTTATCACAATGAGTAACATTAGCAGTATGAGAAACTCAAACAGTTGGGGTATTCGACTATCTTCCTACTAATGCAAATGTAGATAGTGTATATTTCCAAGCTTCTTCTTTAATTGATTATAATTGGAATCTTCCTGTTTCTCAAACATTAGATAATTGAACATATAAAATAGAAATTACATGAACAAATGTTTGAACATGAACAATAGATTTCGAATTTGATAATCAGAATTATCAAATACCTTTAACAGTTGTATGAGTGCCCGTAGCTAGTATATGAGCTCCAAGCGAGAACTCTGTAAGTCTATCTACATGAGAAAGCGCAAACGTTACATTTAGTTATTTGCCTACTAATGCGAGTGACTTTGGCTCAGTTACGATATCATCTGATGATGACAACGTAGCTAGCGTATATATTAGTGACTTTAGTTCATGAACTGCAACATTATCAATTACATGAAATAGTGATTGAGTTGCTCAAATTACATTAACCGATTGAAGCAATACATATACTATAGATGTGGATGTTACTGCACCAGTAGAACCATATACATTAAGTTCTGAATGAGAGTTGAGTTTCTTCAATCCATGAAGTGATTGAAGTCTTAGATTATTTTTCGACCCTACTACACCAGAATGAGATAGTTATATTGATTTTAACTGGACTACAGACCCAGATTTATGAGAGATGGTTTGGGAGCCATGTACTTTCGCATGAGTATTTGAGAACTCAACTTTTGCTACAAATATAGATAATGCTATACAAGGAGGCATTGTGGCTCCATTCGAGTTTGATGCAGCATGCATGAACATTGAAAATGATGCTCAAGGAAACTATCCATGGTGATTCACAATAACTCAAGAATTTATGGATATGGCACAGTTTGCATGGGATTCAGAAGACCCAGCAGATGTAGAAAATATGTTAATGAATATTTGACTTATTTATCAGAACCCGTCTTCAATTGTTTGGGATTATATAGATTCGCAAGTAGAGTGAAATCAATTCACCGCTACTTTAACTATAAATCCAGATGATACATTTACAGTTTCTGATAGTCTATGAATTTTGACAGTAGATGATATAACTTGACAAGACTGATATTATACAGTGACGTTTACTTCAACTTGAGCAGGAACTACAACAATAACTGCTACCGCAGACAATGACCCAACTATGACATGAGAAGTAAATGTAACAATTGTACAGGCTGTTCATATAGATTTTATACAGAACATGTGACCTACTAGTGCTACATGAACGCTTCCTTGATGAGATTTCTGAGGATTTATTCTATGGTGTAGACCAATCGACTTTAATGTTCCATTACAAGATTTAACATTTACTATCGCTGACACAAATGTAGTGCAAATGTGAGATATATGGACAGATGGCGATGCTTACCATACGGATTGTAAATTTAATGTATCTCCTGTATGATTATGAGCTACAACATTAACGGTTACTCTTACTAGCGACCCAACATATACTGTACAATATAATATTGCTGTAATACCGCTTGAAGCTACAGAGATGCACAATGCTCAAGATATGAATATTTGACAGTGATTAAGTATTTATAATGCTGTCGATATTTATCCAAATCAAGCTGTTGCATTCACAAACCTATCGGTTTCATCAAGCGATACAAACATTGCTACGGTAACATTTGATACTGCATCAAAACAATTCTTAGTTACATGAGTTAGTCAATGAACCGCTACAATCACATATTGAATTACTGGACAAACTCCAGAAACATTTAATGTTGTAGTATGACCTAGTCTATGTACTAGAGATGCTCTTTATGACCAAGGAGGTATTGCACAGATATATTATTCTGATAACGCGACCGTACTTGTTAATGAATGGAGTAGTCAAGTATGAGTATATTGATGACTAGCTAATTCAACTTTTTCAGAGAGTATTGCTACATTAATCAGCTCTTTAACTGAAGAAGAAAGGATAACTTTATTCTTTTGAATTTCAGGAGACTTACTCATAAAAACAACTTCATATCAATATTTTGAGGATTTTTATGACAATCCAGAAATAAACGGACAGGCATATAACTCTCTACTGACACATCTTCAATGATTGGCAGCATCACAAGATAGCGTCTTTGTTCTCGCTCCAGCTATAACAACTGTTACTCTTGATTCATCATCAGATGTAGATGTAGCTTCATTTGACCATAGTAAAACATTCACATATTCTCCAACAGATTGAGGTATACACTCAATAACAACGCAGACTTCTTCTAGTGATTGATGAGCTATTTTTGTTGAGCCACACAAAACTTCTGATTGAGTTTGATATTTTGAGATTACTGGGTCAAGTCGCTGAACAGTATCCGTTGAAGTCTATGCTAATGGAGTCTTACAAGATAGCTTTAATGTACATGTTTATGATGAAATATGGTCATTAACTATGGATAATACTCCTATCGTGGCTGACACATCTTCGCCAACAGTAACGAGAAGTTTCACATACAGTCCAAGCGATGGATTGTTTAGTAATTTAAATGTTAAAACTACTTGACTTACTCAAACTGTTCCAGTTTTAAGAAAGGTTTCTGATGGAAATTGAGAATTATCAATAACATTCCTTGAACAAGCTGACGCGAGCGGAACAGTGCAAGTAAAAAACGATTATGTACAAGCTCCTGAAATCTCATATACATTTACGTATAATACTTCACAAGCTTAATACCATAATAAAAACAAAAATAAATAACATAATTTCTTCAGGTGGATAAATTGTCCACCTGAAGATTTATTTATCTCTTAAATTAATTTTTGATATGAAACTACCTTGGTTTTCTAACAATAAATTAACCGAAGAAGAAGAGAGAATCTTTTGAAGTGCTAGATGTCTTCCAGAGGATATGGCTGAAGCGACAGACTTTGATGCAGAAGAAGCTATCAAACTAGACTATTCTGTCCAGTTGCCAGAAAGTTTTTCTTTAGGAAAATGGATTTACAAAACTTCTAATCAATGAACTCTTTGAGCATGTACTTCATTATGAACTACACACTCTGTTCAAATTCTTAATGTAAAAAAAAATTGAGTAATCCCTACAACAAGAAACATAATCACTCCTATGTGGAAAGATTTGTGGGCTAAGATGTGACATTCAACAACACAATATGATTGATGAGATTATGTAGAAAAAGCTGTTAGCACAGCCCTAAAAGAATGAATCATTATTTGAGAAAATTGACAATTAGCTAAATTTGACTGATATGCTACAGATGAGTGGAAAAATGACGATGCTTCAATTGAAAAAATGAAACGCTATTTGTATCAATGATGTCCAATTGTATGGCTAGTGAAGTGAGATAAAAAGATGTGGAGTGAGATGACTGCTTGAGAAATCAAAACTATTCCATCAAAAACTACTTGAGCACACTGTATAGCTCTTGTCGGTTGGGATAAAGGTTGACTATGGTTTATCAATTCTTGGAGTCCTAATGATGAAAAGAAGTTGAAGTCAAGATTCTATGTATCATATAATACAATGAAACAACTCTCTCGAAGATTCAACTTTAGATATTGGGTATTATATTTAAAATCTGAAGCATTAACTGACCCAGAATACCTTAAAAGAAAAAATGCTTATAAAACTGTATTGGAGGTTTTGAAAAAATATTATCCTGCAGAAAAAAATGAAATTAAAAAAGCCATTGAAACATTTAGCCAAGTAATTCGCAACAACTATCCTGAGATAAACAGTGAATTACCTAAATAATTTTAATTAATAAAACATATTTATATGGGTGAATTTAGTACAACTGGGGCTGTAGTAAGCGTAGCGTGATGAGTCACTCTTGCAAGTGTATTAGAATATTTTCATCTTAGTTGAGAGGTGACAGCTATCTTTGCTGCTCTATTAGTATTAGACTTCATATTCTGAGTGTCCGATGCATATATAGAAGATAAGCAACAGGTAACATCAGAGAAAATGTGGAAAGGTTTGGCAAAAAAAATTAGCAAGTTATTACTGCCTTTAATAGTAGTTTTAGTTTTAAAAGGAATAGGGTTTGAAAACTTAGAAATGGTTGTAACAACAATCTTCTCTATTCTAATTATTACTGAAGGCTACTCTATTATAGGTCATATTTATAGCATAAATACCTGAGACCATATTTCAGAGATTGACGCTTTCAGTTTATTACTAGATTTCATATTAGGTATTTTTAAGGCAAAATTACCTAAGAAAGAGGGGGACGAAACAAAAACAAAAGAATAGTTTTATCCTTTACTTCCTACCGCTATATGTGAAAACTAAGTGACGAAACCATCAAGCAGATTCAATCAGCTGATGGGTCTGCTAGAGAAGTTGCTAGACAATTATGAGTTAGTGCTGATAGTGTTATTAAATATAGGAAACAATTATCAGAAGCTCTAGCTCAAAAGAAAGAAACAAAAGAAGAAAAAGATGCTAGATTAAAATCCGAACTTGTTAAGACTTATTCCCCTGAAGAATTGAGAGACATATTAAATCATTTACAAGTAAATACTTCTAAAAGTATAGAGAAAATTATAAATGATAAATGACATTTAAAGTTTGCTCTTCTGGGAGATAGTCATATCTGAAATAAGATGTCAGCAAAAAAAGAGTTAGTTGACTTTTATAAAAAAGCTTGAGACGCTTGAGTAGATGCGTTTATCCACTGTGGAGACTTAGTAGATTGAAGTTGACACGTATTTAAATGACAAATGTACGAACTAGAAAATGTATGATATGATGAACAATTAAAAGCTGTAGTAAATGATTATCCATATTATTGAGATGTTAAAACTTATATATTGGGCGGTAATCATGACGAAAGCTTTTTAAAGGAGAATTGAGCCAATATAATAAAGAATATCGCCAACTTGAGAGACGATATAATAGATATGGGCTTCTATGATGCTAGAATAAAATTAAACGGGGTAGATATAAACGCCCACCATTGAGGTTGAAATATGAGTTATGCTAAAAGTTACAAACCTCAGAAATTAATTGAGAATATAGATACAAGAAATCAGCCAGATGTATTTGCTAGTTGACATCGGCACGACGCTTTATATATGTCATACAGAAATATACATTCATTTTTAGTTTGAAGTTTTTTAAAGCAAAATTTGCTTGCAAAAAGATTTAACTTAGGTACAACTATTTGATGACGAATAGTAGAAGTCAATTTAAAAGATGATTGAAGTAGTGATATTGAAATGAAATTTATTGAATACTAGTATGGTTAGCGACGGCTGTAATTGAGGGTAATGGTTAGAGCATTATCCTCTCCCATAGAATAAGTTTTATACTCTAACTATAATAACTATGGTTAAAAGATTAGATTTAAAATCTTGAACTAAATTTTGACGTTTAACATTAACCTGAAATTATGAAAGTAGAAAATGAAAGATTCGAGATGAGTGTCTATGTGAATGTTGAACTGTAAAATTTATAGAGAGAGCGAGGCTGCGTAATTGAAATACTAAGAGTTGTTGATGTTTTCAGAGAGAGTGCGCTAAAAAAATATTAACAAAGCATTGAATGTGACATACTCGTATATGGCATATATATAAATGAATGAAAGATAGAACCACTCTTCGTACTAATCATAGTTATAAAAATTACTGAATGAAATGAATAATTTGCGAATGGAATTGTTTTGAAGATTTTTACAAAGATATGGGGCCATCTTATAATGAGCATGTAAAAAAGTATTGAGAAAAAAATACAACATTAGATAGAATAGATAATAACAAAAATTATTGTAAAGAAAATTGTAGGTGGGCCACTATGAAAGAACAGCAAAACAACAGAACCAACAATCACTCAGTGATATATAAATGAAAAAAATATCCTAGTATTAAAATTTTATGCGAAGCTTTTTGATTAGATTATGCACGCACAGAATATAGAATTAATTCTTGATGGAGCGTCAAGAATGCTGTAGAAGTGCCTAAATATTGAAGTTATGCTTTATATAAAGCAAGTTTAAAAAGTTTTAATAATAATGGAGAAGTTTAGATACCATAAAGAATGAGAAGATAAATGCAGACAATGAATATGATGGAAGAAAACTTGTCGAAAATGTAGTTATGAAATGCTGTGTTTATTTCAACAAAACCAAGAAAAGAATGTCAAGAGAAAAGACATACAGTCGCCACCATCTACTCCCTCGTAGTCAAGGTTGAGCAAATGTGTGAAAAAATATAGAACTAATACAGGACAATTATCATCGCGCCATCCATACGCTTTTTGCTAACAAGATGTTAGCAGAACAACTGCTTACTACAATTGATATTAGCGCAAAAGCTTTAAGGAAAGATGTAAGAGAATGGTTAATAGAAACTCTTACAAGTAAAGATATTAACGACCCATATGAATGGTACGATAACAAAGTTATTTTATAATTTACCCCCATTACCTAATGACAACAGACAACAGCAAGAGGACTAAGTGTGAGATATGGACCCGTGTTATGGGTTATATCCGCCCAGTTTCATGATACAATTTATGAAAAAAGAGCGAATTCTATGGAAGAAAAAATTTCACAGAAAACAAAATAGATAATAGCGAGTTTATACGTAAATTCTGAAAAAATGATTAAACTTATTACTGGACAATTCTGTAGTCGCTGTCATATGATAGCACCATTACTTAAGAAGTATGCAGAAAAAGAATGATTAGAATATATAGAAAAGGACATAAATGAAGCTACTCCAGAAGAAATAGAGTGAGCTTCTATGCTTCCTGTAATCTACTTCTGAGATGAGAGGATTGAATATGATGACGCTCTCGCTCAAATAATGTAAAAAGTTATAGTAAAAACCTAAAAAAATATAATCTATATATAGAGAAGTTAATTCTCTATAGCCTGTAATGTCCCCCGCATTACAGGCTTTCCTTTATTAAGGGGAAGATTTTAAATAATTAACTCATTTAGAATGAGAAGTTTAAAAACATTTATGAGAAACCGCAAGAAAGAAATGTTAGGATGCGGACCATGCGAATGTAGAACATTACAATGCTGGAGATACGCTAACGAAAACTGTAATTGCGGAGAAGAAATTGTCATAGAAAGCATTGCCTTTGATGGTATCTATGATGGAGTTACTATCCCAGTTTGACAAGCTTATACTATAGGATTTACAGCCACTCCTGAAGACTTGAATTATACTATCACTTTGTCTAATCAAAGTCTTGAAGTTGAAAATCCAGTTGATGAATGAACTCATCATACAATAGATTTGAGAGCAATGCACGCCTGACACGATTGATTAATTCCTTGTGATGTTACAATCTCAAGTGCTAATGCTTCTGTTACAACTACAATCTATGCACAACAATTGGCTGAAACAATTGGAGCACCAACCCAGGGTTCAATTTCGTTCCCACAATGAACTACTGAGCATATTTCATTTTCATACTCTCCAACGAACGCACAAGTTGCACAGAGTATTTCAATTACTTCTTCTGATACTAATGTGGTCAGTGTTTGATGACCTAGTGCATCAAACCCAGGAAATTATTCATTTGAAGTATATTGAGTAGCAGAATGAAATGCAACAGTAACATATACATTATTAAGTGACCCTACACAAACATATGATGTTGATGTAACGGTTACTTCATTACCTTAATTTATAACTAAATAACGATGGCTTTACCAATATGATTAGAAACAGCTAGAAATAATCTATCTGTAGCCAGTAATAGTTATGCAGAAATTCAAAAGCAATTAGATAGATATAATAAAATTTTTGAGGCATATGCAAATGCTAGTCCAGAAACTCAAATGAGAGCAGCCTCTGTAATGAGGCAGGCTATAAATGAATATTCTGGGCTAAAAAGACAGCAACAAGAAAATGCCGTAAGAATTTATGAAGCTCAAAATTGGGTTAACTATTATAATGCGAGTCCTATTCAAGTACAACCACTGGAAATGTATTCTGTAAAGGAGGAATTAAATCAAGAAGTTCCATATGATTATATGAGAACCGCTCCTACAGAACAGATACCAGTAATTGCTACAGCGACTCCTGGAACATTGAACAATAATGTGCCTTCTACTTTAGTAGAGAACGCCATTGATACGAATACTACGATGAATGTGCCAGTTAATCCAGTTTTCACAAAAGCCCAAGCGCAAAATACAATTAGTGCAACAACTCCGGTTTGAGTAACTAATATAATTAGTTCCCAGAATCCTCAATATCCAAATACAACTATTAAACCAGTTGACAATAAAACACCTACATATACTGTAACAACAAACAGATATTGACCAGGTAATGTGGTTACGATAGGTACTTGAGGAGCTGCTACAACTCCATGAGTAAAGACTTGAAGAAGTTGGGCTAATGTTTTGAGAGCTCGTTCAAGATAATTTTATTTAATATAATTTAACTTATGGCAATAAATAATTGAAGATATGTAGTTACATGAGGGTTCAGAGAGCCTGATTGAACTATCGTAGAAGAAAGACAATGGGTTCCTACTGGTAGTACTGGTCCCACTAGAGCAATAACTTCTAATGCCTTCTCTCCTGTTGAGACGTATCAACTTATGTCTAATGGTTATGCTAATCAATGAAATACAGCTATGGCAGATGCTTTCTGAAATATAGCTAAAGATTTGTGAAATTATTCTAATTTTGCTAATTCAACAATTTCATCTGCTGATTCTTTATTGAATTATGTTAAATGAAATGAGCAATGATTACAGAGCGTAGCTTGAAAATTATATTGAAATTTAGTTAATGATATACAAGCTCAGAGAGATTACATAAATAGAATGTTTTGACCTGAGTGAGAGTTAACCAAAGAAGTTAATACTTACTATGACGACTTATGAAATTACTTAGCTACAGACGCATGAAGACAGGCCGCAGCCATAGCTGCACAATGATTGCACAGCGGCGCTAGTTTATGAGCTATTCGCGCGCAACAGAACGAAGCATACAATGAAAGCTTCGGTAGATATGTCCAAGCAAAAGAGCAGCAAATTAATGCGAAACAACAAATAGCTGCTAATTTGATTAATTATATGTCTACACTTAGACAAGAATACTGAGATACAACAAATCAATATGTAATAGACTTATATAAAAGAGCTAACGATTTGTATAATAGTATAGCATCTAGTGTTGCTAATGACTTAGATGAATATAATAAACTTAGAATTAGTTCATGATGATGAGGTGGTGGTAGTAGTATATTAAATTCTCTATCACTCATACCTAGATGAAATTGAACTTATACAGATGTTAATTGAAATACATATGTAGTTTGAGCAGACTGAACTCCTGTTAAAGTTTGAACTGGTGTTATTACAAATAATGCTTCAAATCAAAAAGGATGACAATGAAGTAAAGCAAGCAACACCAACTGGGCAAAGGCTCTCTGATATGCGATTAGTCCTATGCCAAGTCTCATTATTGACAGTTTAAATGGAAGGTTATTTGAATAATGGCAAGAAACATATTCTCTAGACAAGTATGGAAGCTTCAACAAAGAGGCTTCCCACTTGAGGATGCTAAACGTATAGCCTATAAACAGCAAGTAAAGAATGGGAACATTCAGCTGTGAACATATCAATTAACAGACCAATGAAAAGAATATTCTAATTTGTTCTCTGAGAAGAGAGCTATAATTAGAAAGAACAGAGCTAGACAAAATCAGCTAGCTAAAAAACAAAACGCTTTAAATTGAGTATTATAAAATGCACTGTGATTTATGCAACAAAAATACTAGATGTAGCTGTAAAGGATGATGATGTCCTAACTGCAACTCTACGAATAAACAAATCCCATTCATAAATGATTTGTTAAAGTTTTGAATCTCTAAAGATATGGTTAAAGAAAAGCTAAGAGACATTAGAACTTATGTAGACAAGGTGGATTCATATACAGCTTATGAATATCTAGCATGAATCATTGATGAAGAAATATTTAAGGAGGCTTTGAATAAATTTGTTCCTACAAGGAAAAAGATTTTTGAAGCTAAGAAAAGTGAAGTGGTTGATACTACATGAAGAGTAAATCCTGAAAGAATGTGTCGCTTTCCAGGTAATAGTCCTTGGGATAGATGTATTTATTGTAACTCAATTCGTAAATATATGAACTGAAAAGAGTGTCCTAAATTCAATGAAAACCCAGGTACCACTGATGCCGAAAATAAATAGAGACACATTAAAAGTGTTGGGTGGTATATTGTTCCACTCAATATAAATTTATATCAAATTTTAAACATTATGACAACAACAGCAAATCCATTATTAGAAAATTGTTGTAGTCCATGTAACAAATGTCCAGACGATGGGGACATATTAGAAGTAGAAATACTTCCAGCAGATGAATGTTGAGGATGATGCTGAAACGGTTGTTGCTGAAAAAAATGTAATGACAATTGTTGAATAAATATTCAATCTACAAACGATTGTTTGGAGGTGGATACGTCAGAGTGCGGAGTAGTAAAAATCACTTCGCATTGCCCACCTATTGTTACCGCCTGAGACAATATCAAAGTAGATGTAGAAGATTGTTGACAGCCTAACTGTAGTCTTAATTACATAGTTTCAGCTCAGTGCGAAGACGAAAAGGTAAAAGTATGTAATTGAGATAGTACTTCATGATATCTAAAAGATAAAATACAGGCTTGAACATGAATAAAAATTAGTTCTATAGGTTGTGATTGAAGTGATTCTAAATTAAAAATATCTATAGATGAAAACATACTACCAGATTGTCCAGAGCCTCCAGATTTAATTATTCATAATCAATCTAGCGTAATAAATGTGTCACAAACTTGATGATATGACCATGTTGTTACGATTACAGATAAAGATTCTAAACCATATTATGCTAAACTAGTTTTAGCAGATAATCATATATGGACTATACCAGCATGAATTGTATGAGATTGGGAAGAATATCTATGACAAAGAACCGCGGTTTCCTGGAAACCTGTAAGAAGTTCTTGACAGAGCTTTGATGTACGTAGTTCGTTACGTAAAAATCTAGAGTTCTTTCAATGAACTGACGACGACCCTGGACTATGATGGATAAGAATAACTAAGAAATGATTATACCAAGTTTGATTTACTTGAAGTGCTGAATTTTCTTATGGTGTTCATGCTTTTAGAGTACAGCTTTATAAGATTCCTCAATGACAGGCAAGTAAGAAAAACACTATAGTAGAAAGTAGATACTCTGGTCCATTAGGTTATGAACCATGGCAACCTGTATTAAATGGCGCATGAAACATTAGATATGTTTCTTGAATTACTTCAAATTGAGACCCTATATATTCAGAATATCATATAGACTATCCATTAGTTGGCGAAATGACTGAAGTAGAATGACAAGCATGAACTTGATTCTCTGCTTCATTATGAGCAGTTATGGATAGAGTGACAACGACATGAAATACTATAGTAGAATTAGATGTGTGAGATGTACTACGAGTTTGAATAAAAGTTAGTTCATCAATTAGGCATTCTTGAGATATGTTAAAAAATATCCCAGCAAATTTCTTGACTTGACACTTCGCATTATTATGAGCAGATGTAGAAAGTTGAGACAACTGACCAGAGGCATGATTCTCTTTTTATGCAAATCTAATACATCCTATAAATCAACTTTAATAAAAAACCTCCTAATTAAAGGAGGTTTTTATAATCATGCAAAATTCCTTTTAGGGCGATTACAATATAATAATTTCCTATCCGATTGCGAGACTAAATTATATAAACTATACATATGCCTATAACTGCAGCTACGGATAGGGCTATACATAAATATTGAAAACATAATTCTAATTCTTCAACCCTCTTTTCTAAGGAGGCGTTTTTTATAATTAGATTTTCTAATATTCTATCAAAACTTTGCGACGACAGCCTCTGTCAGTCAGCTTGGTTCGGTGTATGGTTCGTTGGCACATTCGATTGGAGTTGGGTCATGACTTACAGTATTACCTTTTAAAATTTCGCTTATCTCGTACTCGTCTTGGTAATGCCAGAAGGTGAACATTTCTCCATCTCTGTAAGCATACAATGGAAACTCGCAGTATTCATCACTTTCTACAGCTTTTCTCAAAGCTCATAAAAAGCCATTGTATTTTTCCAAAGAGAAGTAAGCTTGTTCTGCACTACCTGCTACAATCTCTACTTCATCATTAACTTGGAATACGCTGTAATCATCTACGTGCCATAGCGTATTAGTTTCTGGCTGAAGTATTAACAGTCAAACAGATACATCTTTACCTATTTCTCATAGAGTTTTAAATGCTTCTATTAAGACGGTTTGAATGAGATAGGTTAATCATATAGTATCTTTTACCTTCGTAATGTCAAGCTTAGCTTGTAATAAGTTTAGTACCACATCTATTTCTCTAGTTCATCAGCAAGAAGCGATAACTAATCTACAATTTTTTCACACAATCTCCCTTAACTTTGGGCGATATTTTCTAGCCGCGCTTATTTGGCTTTGCCCAACTGTAACACAATCATCAGTAAATAAAGTCCACTTTTTTCCTTCTCAAATCCTTCAGATTTGTTTAGCAGCAATGATGGTCATTTTTATTTTTGTTTAGAATTAAAATCCAGCATATCAACCAATGATTTTATAGTCTTTCTCACTTAGCAAGAAAGCTGCTCATTGTTCTTCGTTAATTCTTTTCTCCTTAAATTCATTTAGTTCAGCATTAGCGTCGTCTGTAACCTTTTGATATTCTGCTGACAAGTCAGACATTTCTTTATCTAATCAGTTAAGTTGAGCTTCATCTTCTTCTCCCCAGGCTTTTGTTTCTGGGTCGGCCTTTTTCTTCGCTAGTTTATTTCTCAATTCTCCTAAAGGTCTCATTTCTTCAGAGATTCTGTTCCATTCAGGTTTACATTTTTCCTCTACGATTCTTTCTGCTTCTTTTTGGATATCTCATCCTACTGTAGCATATAATTCAGAATCGTCTAATTCTTTTCAAGCCTTCACAACTACATCAATGTCGTTGTTAATAAAGTTAATTAAATCTTTCCAAGTTACTGAGCCTATTTGAGAGTTCAGCCATTGTTGGAAAAGCCTAGCTTCTTTTACATTTACTCATACCTTTTTTGTTGCCATTTTATTTTTGTATAGAATTTAAATAGTGTTTATATTTATGTAAGTCTTCATCCTTATGGTCATGATTTATATCATACATAGGATATTCGACTGGTTTGAGCTCCACTCTACATAGTGGGGCATTTTTTATGTATCAAACATTTTTGATTTCTAATTCCTGAATAACAAATTTATTGTCGTCAGGCAGTAGCCCAACGTCAACGAGTAAGTCCATTAATGACGTAGCTTGGTTATCTATGTCCCCTTTCATTTTACTTCGTGCGGTAGAAATTATTGTCATTCTACAGGGGAAACTGTTATATTTCCATTCGTGTCATTTTAATTTGGACGACATAATTTTATGCCATTTCATGTAGTTTTCAGAAGGAAGAACTATTCACCTGAACGCTCTCTTACTGTTTTTCTTGGGGTAAATGTTTCAATAGAAAATTAAACTTAACCTATCGGATAAGTCATGTTCTATTTCTACATCCATTATGTCTCGTTTTCGTTGTTCATTTGGGCTAAGTTCTTTTTTCTTAGACATCCAAATTGTAAACGTGTCTTAAAATATTTTCTGTGTATCTTTTGAGCCAGTTAATTATGGATTGTAGGTCAGCGATGTCTACATCTAGGATATATCAATGAGGAAAGTCTCACATATAAGTTTTTACGCTGACATGGATTACTCAATCTCCATCTGTGTGCAGGTCAAAATATTTTTCTAATTGTTTTACAGGTTCAGGCAGAGCATAAAAGGCGCAATTAAATTCGTCTAAAAATCATTTTAGACTAGCTATTATCGCCTCACTTTGCCTCGACTTCTTCGTCATTCTCGCCATAATTTATTTCTATTTTATTAAATAAATCAGGTAGTTTATCACAACTAATTACCCATAAACTAGAGTAATATCCATCTCATCATTTAGTTGAGCGCTTTTCTGTATCAATTAGCCTTAATATTAACTCTCATCTTTCTTGAATTCGCCGTTCTCATAGTACATAATATACTATATAATCAGATTTTGATTTATAAATTCAAGACGGATTTCATTTAAATCTATATTCGATAACAAAGTTTCCTGTGTCAGGAGCCATAGTATCAGACTTCACTTCATAAGTTACTTCTCATTCCGGAACTTCATTTGTTTTAATGTCCCAGTCTGGGTTCTTTCATTGAGCGAATTCTAAACTAATTATCTTCTTTGTATCTAATAGTACTTTAGCAAATTCTTTTTGTGCATCTTCTCACACTTTTAAATCACTGGCAAATCACATTTTTGTTTTTGTTTAAATAAATTATTCCCAAGATGTTCTCTTAGGTTTTCTTCATCTTTTTTTCTTAGCCTTGATAGGCTCGTCGTCAGAAAGAGTTCATACAGTTTCAAAAACAATCTCTTGTTTCTTTTCCTTTTCACTAATCTTCTCTGTAACTTTGACTTCCAGGGAAACAATATTTCCTTCAAGAATAATATTGTTTATTTGGGTTGTCTCCTTGTAAGTTAGGGCAAATTTTCAGAAGACATTTGCCGCGTCTTCAGGAGTTGTTAGAACGAAGTTCGCTTCATATGGTAAGGCTACTTCTTCTCAGAGAAAGAATGAAAAGTCTTTTACTTCTCTCTCTATCACTACAGGAATAACTTCCTTCTTCTTGTTCGCTATGTCTATCAACTGATTGATAGCATCCACTAAATAATTGTAGTCCCCTATTCAAGGAAAGCGTCTAAGGTAATCTAATTTGTGCATCCCCATTATATCGGCAATTTAAAATTTTCAATCGCAAGTGCATCGACTCAGCGGGCTTTCTTTTTCTTGGGCTTAGGAGTGGGGGCTTGGGTCCCCAGGGCCTCGGGTTCCAAATTTTTCGCCGGCATTTCGAGTTCCTCAACAATATTGACTTTTTTCTCCTTTTGAACCTTCTTATTTTCGAGAATTTCCTTGTCCAAGGCATCATTCTCAGCTTTAATTCTTTCCAGAGCTTCTCTTTTGGATTTATTTTCTTCAAGATATTCCTTCACTAAGGCTTTACTTTCCTTAGCAATAACCTTGAATGGTTCATCTAATGATGAGATAGTCTGTGTATAGAGGTCCATAACTACCGTAGCCAATTGGAACTTATCCAATCCTACATTATGAGTGTCCAAATACTCTTCACACACCTCAATTAGCTTAGCATTTATGTCGTCAAGCATATCGTCAGGGTCTTGTTTGTTATGCTTAACTATAACCTCAACTCATACCTTCTCCAAAGAGAACTCTAGTATTCATTGGTACACAGTAATGAATTGATTCAACACTTTACGTGTCGCTTTCGATGTTGTCTGCATCCTCTAAATCGTTTTCTTCAATAAATTTTTTTATTTTTACTGCTATATTATCTACGATATCTCTAACATTATAGTATGTAGTTTTCATTAGTCTAGCTATTTCATATTTGCCCCTACCTTCTCATAGGTATTGCAATACTTTAGCTTCTAATGGACTAATCACATTATTTGCTACTAATACATACTGTAGCATATCAATATCCATATCATAACTCCAATGTTCACTATCTCTAATATCATCTATAGTGTAGCTCTCTGCGCCATATTGGTTCAGTTTATTATATAGATATCAGCCTCATCTGTTAAACAAATACCATAGTTTACTAATCTTTTTTTCGTCTGCAATATCTTCCCTAAGGACGATATTGTCGGCTATTAAGAAGCTTTCTGAAAGAATATCATCTTTCGTATAGGTATAGTTCTTGTGACGTAGCAAAGGATTTTTCCTCATTAATAGAGCCATATTCTCATACAGGAATATTCTTCATTGCTCTATATCCTTTTTATACAAGCCCAATACCTTTTCATAGATATTCTCTTGTGTCATTTTTTGTTTTTATTTGTTTAAACTAAGTTCATCCTCCAAGCATCTAGCACAAGTTACTAGAGTTACTCAAAGGAATTTGCTTACACATTCGTACATATATTGGTAAGCAGTTTCAGCCAAGTGAATATAATCTAAATCATTCATATTAGTATTTAAAACTTCTTGGCTAAATTGATAAGAGGCTATAGAATGTTTAACCAAACATCGCATGTGGTCATCACACTCTACAGCCTCTTTTTTTAATTGTCTCATTGCCAATCTTCTCTCCTCCAAGAGGCTAGTCATCTTGTCATAGTGTCGTTGGCTATCTTCCCGCATCTGTTCCATCTGTCACTCAGTGAATAAATCTGGGTGAGCTAGTTCAGATTGTAGAGAATTATACAACTCACTATGATGTGAATAACTAGCAATTAGATTAGCTATAAGTTCTATGAGCTCTGTTGCAGCTCAACGTTGACTATCTTTATTCATACTACATTCTATCTAAACTTCATTCAGTAGTTTCGATTTCTCCGTTATGCACTCAGAGAAGATAATCATAAAGCTTGTCTTTTACAAACTGCTCTGCTTCTTCTCTAGTAATTATGTGAGTAATATTTTGGTGCTGAATAGTTTTTTGTTTTGTAAATACTAAATAACTAAACGCTATTCTTTCCATTTCTGGGTGTTGCAAGAATTGAAACCAAGGATAAAATCTTCATTGAAAACATCCTTCATTTCGTTTCTCATTTTCATCCCATTTCTTCTTGGCAGTTTTACAATCAAATAACATTTCTCAATCTATTCCCCAATCTATTTCTCACGTTAGAATTATTTTATACCCACTAAAGTCCACCTCAACAGCACTTCTTAAGTTTCTAATATCATATAAACCAATAGCTTCATATTGCTCTGCTAATGGAATCAACTGCTCCAGTCAATCATACAGTCGCCTGAATTGCTTATCTTCCACTCAACTACTAGAATAATATCTCATTCTCTCGGGGTTCATCATACTCCTTGCTAATTCTATTTGATGTTGAGCAGCCTCAACTCATTGGTTTATTCTAGCAAAAATAATATTCTCTACTAAGTTTCAAACCCAATAAGTATTAGCCTTTTTCTTTGGTTCTAATTCTGTTACAAAAGATGGAGTTGGCACGAGCGCCTTCTCTATCTCTGTCACAGAAACTATGATAGTTTTATAGTTCTCCTTAAGGGGAGCAAATTGATAATAAAGCATAATAGTAGGTCATAACTAGTAAATTAGAACGGCAATCAATCGTCAGCATCTTCTTTAGCCGCCTTTTCGTTCTTAATCTCATCAGCTGTTACATTTACCTTCTCTTGATATGCAGCTAGCTTAGCTCACCATCCTTGTTGTATGTTCTTCTGCTCTTGAGTTAATGGGTCGCAGATGCTGAATACAGGGTATGTATATTTAATACTTCAAGTTTTACCATTCTTTACCTCTTTGAAGCAAATTAAATGGCTACCCGCAGCGAATCTATTGTCGTCTGCAAAAGTTTCTAACCAAGCTTTAAGTCAAGCTCATTTGATACAGAATGTTCTAAGTTCATCTGTTTTATTAGGGTCTACATAGTGTACATTTTTAGTAAGCTTTAAACCAACAGATTTAACTTTGTCTTTTATTTCACTCCATAATCCTTCGTAAAGAATTTCTCCAGAGTTACTTCTAATAGTTAAAGGCTCTTTAGCAAATGAGTATACTTCATTACTCCATACTCAACCTTTGTCTCAAAGATAACCTTTTACACTCCATCATTCTGCTACAATAATAAAGCTCTCAGGTAATGTAATTTCTTCTTCTACTTGTTTATCTCTATTCCAAGCAGAAAATTTGTCACTCTTCCAATTAGCCCATGAAAGAGATGGGTGACGTGGCGCATTGTCCACATTAGTTTGTTGTCAATAAATTGGCATCTTATAATATGATAATAAATAAAGGTAACCTTTCTAATAGGTTGACCCTTTTATAAGGATTTATTTTCCCGTGTCAAGAGGAAATTTTTATTTAGTTATATAATATAGATTCTTCAGAGTCAAGAACCCTCTTTTCTCATCAGGAGAAAAACATACAGCATCGATATTACATCAAACCTCTTCATTAAGTGACAGCACAGAAGCCTTTAAGGGTGATGGTAAATCTTGTTCTAAGATAAACTGAATGAGAGATTTTGGTAGGAAAACTACTCATTCCATAACGTCTATCTTTTCTTTTGTAATAATCTTAATGGCTCAGTGGTTATAAACTACGGTGTAACCATTCACTGATTTATATGGATTTATTCCCATAGTTGATTTTGTTTTAATGTAAAAGTTTTGTTTTTGCAAGCTCGATGAATTTCTCTGGTTTAGCCTTCTCGTAGTCTTTCTCCCCTATAAGTCTAAATCTAATAGTGTAAGGATATTCTTTCCTCATATGGCAAAGGAGCCATCGGCCCTTTAGACCGAGAAGAAATTCTACTTCGGTAGAGAAGTCTCAGTCGAGTTCATCCGTCCATTCCATTTTGTTTGCTATAGCTTCACGGTACAGCCCCTGTTTAGTTTCTTTAAATGTCATAGATTTCCGCTTGTTTGCTGTAGTTTTCATCATATAACTTTATTTAAAAATTCCTCTTGACTTAGGAACATAAATCACTATCATCTACCCCGCATCGTTATTTTCGTTAGTTGACTTTTCTAATTTTCTATACAACTAACACACTCTCAAGGATGCAACCGACTTTGTGTTTTGTTGGGGTAAACATAAAGAGCAATATGTGGGCACTCAGGCTCACATTTTTGTTTATTCCAAAATAGGAACAAAAGCTCCATAATCTTGTCTAAAGTAAAAGCCCCAACGGGGACAAAATATATGAGTACCATCACAGAGTATAGGAATTCATTCTATAACATCTGCTACGTACCGCATACCGTTCCCATTGGGACTTTCTACCAAGTCTCCTATTTGAAGGAGAATACTGGGGTAAACGTGCATTTTTTTGTTTTTGTTTTTGCTAAATAATTACAACTACAATTTATTAGTAATGTTGTGTATATTAATTTCAAGTCTTTTTTATAAAGAGGTATAGTCAATCACTTGAACTACCAGAGCCCAAGTTTTTCTACTTTACTAACAGCTGAATTATAGGCCCTTGTCCAATTACTACAGCTACTAGTACAGTATTTTCAGTTGAGCCAGTCTTGTCAAGTGACTCTTTTTCCCCGACCATTTCTGACGTACATTGCAACCCACAATTTAATGGATTCTTCAACGCTTGAGAATTTTCTTTTCTTTCATTTGTACATCCAGCCAAATCAATTATTACTTGGCTTCATTCCTGCTTTAAACATACCTGATTCTGCATTTGCAACTCCAAGTACATTTTTAATACATAGCTTATAGTCCGATGTCTGAATTGAACACTCATGGACTATTGTATAGCTAATATTGTAATCCCCAATTAGTGAATTTAATTTCTCCGCCATTTCTTTTTCTGTATCTTCTCGAGTATACATTACTCAAGTGTCGACAACTCAAGTATTCACTTTAATGTCTCAAGTAGCTACAGTACCCGTTTCGACAACAGGCTGAATTAACGGTTCAGTTGCTATTTCCTCACCGTGACCAGCATTAAAACCTAGCATGAATACTAAGCAAATAGTTAGCACTGCGAGGAGAATTTTTAATCGTTTCATATAATGGATTAGAATATAAATCTTCGCAACCTATATTTCTATAGAGAAGCTGCAGACTATACCTCTTTATAAATAGATTATATTTTCTAGCATATTTTTTATAACCTAGTCTGTAGAATTTCAGGTATCATTGGCGAATTTTCGAATGATTCATCAATGCGTCTTTCATACACCGCGACATACATTACCGATATCTCATCTGCTTAATCACAGCACTCTAGCCGCCTCGGCTAGTGAGGCAAATTCATATATTTTCTTTCAATCTTTGTCAAATCAAACAACAGCTTTTCTTTTATCTTCGTTCTTATATTTACGAAATCAAGATTTCCGAGAGTGTAATATATTTTGACTTGGTGTCACTCGTTCTAAATTTTCTACTCTCGCATCTGTTTTATCGCTATTAATATGATTAACCTCTTTATATTTATGTGGATTAGGGATGAATGCCTCGGCAACCAATCTATGTACTTTATAAAAATTTCACCATATATCAATTGTTTTATATCAATCAGAGTTTATAAAAGTCTTTCTAATTAATCAAGTCTTTTTATTTCTAATTTCTCCGCTCTCATTAACTTCGTATCACACTATTCATTTTATTTTTTTCCACATTTTAGTCTGTATATTCTAAAATGTTGAAAAGCCTATTAGGTAGCTCTTCTTCGTGTTTATGTTGTCTAAGTTTTTTGATAATTTTTTTATACTGATATGGACGGAGGCTTCCATAATAGGAAGACTTCTTGTTCGTCCTCCGCTTTCCATATTTATCTTTCCATACGTGACGACAATATGGGCAGTGACAACAGCCAAACCCCATACTAATGTGATTAGAAGAATACATTTAACGAAATAATGGTAGTTAAAATTGTTAGAACAAGAGACCATATTACAAGAAATATGATACCATTATACAATTTATTAACTTTGTTACTTAAAAGACCAATCGTTTCATTCTGTTTAATAATAATATCAAGCGTCAACTTATTTGTCTCTTGTAAGCACCCTATAATATCTATTACATCTGATAAGTTCTCAGCATCCTGGACTTGGTTATCTTCTACAGATTGAATCTTCTCTCAGAGCATATGTAACGCATCTTCGTGGTCCATTATATCCTCTGCTAATCAGATGACAGCATCTTGTAATGTGTTAATCTCATCTTCAAAAGGACATTCTTCTTCCTCTTGCATAGAAGGGACAAACGTAACCTCATAAGGTTCTCAGAAAATGTTTTCAACTTTTACATTTTCTGTAGGTGTCGTTGTTACTACTTTCATAATTATATAATTATTAATTTAAAACACAATAAATACATCAACTTTCCAACTCTCCTCTACTTCTCTTTTCTTCATAATCTTCTGATGTTAAATATTCTATATAGGGAGAGTATCTATCTACATAAGTAGGAGTGGCTCATGTCATAATATGAACCTGTCCATTCTGAACTGCGTAAGTATTAATTATAGGAGCGTCTGGAAAATCAAATTGTTCTGCCATTATCCCATCCTGTCATATTAGATTACCTGAACAATTATAATTTAAATAGTATTCTCTCAGCATATCGTTTACTTCTTTCTTTATTATTCCGTATCGCCTTTCGCTTCAGTCTACATCTGTGATTCATCTAAGCCACCCCCATACTTCGTCTAAATGTCTAGGCAAATCAATAGAGCTTAGTCCATAAGTTACCCTACATTTCATACTAGGCTGTTCATACCGTACCCTTATTATTAATTTCCTTCACATATATTTTCTTTCCATAGCTGGATATTTCATTTTACTTCATTAATTTATAAATCAACGCTCGCCCCATCGCCACAAACCTTTGTAGCAAACCATAAGTTGCCACATTAAATGTGGGAAACTTTCTATCTGTGCCCAGCTTCAAGCTTTCTTTAATTCAGTAGGCACATTCTTAGCTAAGAATGTATACCTCTCGCTATATTCTTTCCAAGTCTTAGCTTTACTAAGGTACTCGAAACATTCATCCCTCGTCATCTTCATTTTTTCTACGTTGTTTACGTTCTAAAGCCTCTATACGCTTATCCATTTCTTCCATTTTCCTAGCCATACTTTCAATAACATCTGTTAGCTTATCCATATGGTTAAGAAATTCAAAGAATAATTTAACTATCTCCTCCTCACTCATCTTCATCGGGTCTACGAGATAAAATCTTCCAATGATAGTTATATTCCCCAGGTCAATCCTGTATTTTTTCTACTTTACAAACATCTCAGTGTAAACACATTTCATCATTTGCAATAGGATACCCCGCACGAGAATAGCGTTGTCAAGTATTCTTATTCTCATAATAAGCGATACCGTCATACCAGAATATTTCTTCTATTCACCATATTTCTGGTCAGCTATTTTCTATGTCAATCTTTTCTGTCATCTTATTTTAATATAGAAGATAAAAAATCTATAGGCTCTGTTTGGATGGTTAATAACATTAATAACAATTCATAATCATCTACTCACACAATTCGTAAATCTTTATTGTATTCATCTCGTCTTTCGTCAAACTTGTCTCGGTCTATCTTGCGATTTTTTATTAACCATTTAATAAATCAATATTTTCTAGAGATTATATATGGTGCTCTAGCTTTCATGGCCTCTTTTAAATATATTCAATGTTCTGGTTCCATTATTCCATATACTCATTCTCAATGATATTCAATGAGTAGGTCTTTTAATTTTTGAATGTCTTTCTTTTCTTCCATAATTCCCAACTGGTTAAACATATAAACAGGGTCAATTCAGGGTCAATTTTTTATTTATTGATACTGTTTCAAGTATTCAATAGTTCAGACCTAATATATACATCATTTGGTAACTGTGCTGTTCATTTTCAATATTCTATTTCTAGATATACTCGCGCACAGAAGATTATAATTTCCCCTATGCAGATGTAAACGAGGTATATTAATCGCTTTTGTCGTTTCTCTTCCTCCATCGTGTGATAATTCTCTCAAGTAAAATCGTAACTTTGTCCCCTATTAAACAAGAGAAACATAGATGGACAGCCCAACTGTCTTCGTGCGTCCAATATTGTTTACAATGTCTATTGCAATACATACAGCTTTCTTCGCTAATAGCTTCATAGTCTTCCATAGTTTCATATAGAATGTCGCTAACCACCTCATAGAAATGGAAATCCATTCTTCAATATTTTTCTTTTAAGCTTACATTCTCTCAGTTTATTTCTGCTAATTCATTCATCCTGCGCTCTCGAAAGCTAGTCCATTTATATTTTTTATTGTAACTAGGAGTAAATGGTTTAAATCGTTTCATTCTCTCCATAGGTAAATAATATAAAAGTCTGATTAGTCTTTGAATAAATCAGGAAACCACCTTCTTATAATCATATTATCATACCAAATAATCTGATTTACTCGTTCCTCTGTTTCTTTACTTGCTTTCCACATCTACCTTAATATTACTAAGTAAAAAGTCTTCAAGTTCACTCTCATCTTTCAAGGAACTTTCTATTAGTCGGTATTGGTATTCTCAATCAAAAACTCTTAAACGTTCTGGTGTCAGCCATTTCTTTTCTTTTCATCAAAGCTTTACCATTCCATTCTTACACACGAATTGCCATAAATTACTTTCCTTGCTTACTAATTCTCTTAATGTATGATTTCATATTCAGCTTTCATTCTCTGTTTCAAATGAAAACTCTGAGTATGTGTCACAATAATTACACCTTACAAAATTAGTATGCTGTCGTGGTTTCCACCCTTTCTCTATCAAACTATTCAATAGCTGTTCTAATTTGTTTTCCATAAGTATAAAGTAAATAAAATAAATCTGATTAACAAATTCGGTATTTCCGACTTTCTATATTTCTCCCATTAGTATATTCTCCTTTTGGCTCTTATATATATTCTCAGCTTTCTCATCAAACCAAGTCTCCATATTTTTCTTACTTAGTTCTTCTCTAAGCTTCTTGTTCACTTCTTCTTTCCTATCTAACCGTTCTTGTAGATTGAGATTGCATTTTTCTAACTCATCTATTCTATCTTTCAGCTTTTTATTCTCTTCTCTAAGCCTGTCCTCTTCTTTTTCATACCAAGCTATATTCTCTTTCAGCTTTTTGTTTTCTTCTTCTAGTTCTTTTATTCTCTCAGTTCTGTTTCTTCCCCATTCATTTCTCTTTTCATTAAGTAATTCCTTATTCTTTTGATAATATCTTTTTGAACATTCTTTTCTGATTTGAGAATATTTCTCTTTATTATTCTCCCTCCATCTTATCACAGCTTCTTTGTTCTTATATGTCATTTCCATAGGTAAATAATATAAAAGTCTGATTAGTCTTCTTCTTTAATCATTGCATCTTCTGGAACAGTATTGCTTTCTTTAACTCGTTCTTCTACTGTCTTTCAACATATAACTGTTGTTCTAAGAACATATAATTCTTGTATTAACTGCATAATTGCTTCTTGTTCTATTGTTAAATCTTTCATTGTGTCTTTTAAATTTTTAACTTGATAAGGATTATAATTTACAACTCCCCAAGTTATAAGTGTAGGTTTCCCTCAAATTTTCTTTTTTCCCATAGGTTATTAAATTAAGTAAATAAATCTGATTACTTTAATAAAGAGATTAGGAGGTTTATTCATCTATCTCCATATTCCTTTGTGTAGTAATATTCAACCCAATTATATACAAAATTTATTCGGTTAATATGTTTACTTCAGAATTCTTTTCTAACTTTTTCGTAATCAATAAACTTATTTCTATCTAACCATCCAAGAAATCAATTATAATTTCTTTTTCTTAAAAATTGAGATATAGAATACTTACTTTTTAAATCTACATCATTCCAATACCTGCTATATGTATTAAAATATTCAAGCCTAGTCCCTGTTGTTTCATTAAACAATTTTAATAACTTTATAAGTTTATTCATAGCCATTCACATAATAAATAAATCTGATTACTGGATAAATAAATCTATACACTTTTGTTTATTTAGTTTTTCCATATCTCGTACTCTTTGTAATAACCTATCGTTCTGTTCTTCTAAGGTACTAACAGCCATTGAAAATCAATTAGCGAAAGCCCATCAAACAATAGAAAGGAGAACTAAGAATATTATTATGTCGTTTTTACTCATTCCTAAGGATAAATAATATAAATATTAACCAAGTCATTCATACATCCATTTATATTCTTCCAGCTCCTCAATCTTTTCCTCCGCGTCTCTAAGTAATTTTTCATTCTCAGTGGCGGCCTTCTCCCAAGCAGCACATAATCTAATTGTGAGCTCTAGTTTATTTCTGAGCTCTACATTCTCTTGAGCAAGTAAGTCGTTCTCAGTTCTAATCTGCTTGAAAATATCTTCCCTTACTTCAATAGTTCATTCTTTTGTGTAGTGCATTAACTCAATATAAATTTTAAATAGCCTTGGGTCGGATTCGAACCGACGAGTATAGGTCTTTGCAGGACCTTGTGTTAAAGCCGCTCCACCACCAAGGCATATAGGAATGGTTTACAGGTTATTGAGCCTTGCAATAGCTTCCTGAAGGGGCTTTTAGTTACTATGCCATCGTCCCCACATTATGGCAATCCACATCCAATATAGTCGACATCAATGTGGCCTCATCCATTCCAATATTGCTACGGTTTTTTCCGGCACCGCCGTAGCATAAATACTTAGCCAACATACCCTATGCACATAATTCTGAAGTACCAGCCTCTTTAAGGTAAGGCCCAACCAAATTGTGGCCACAGAAGAGCGCGGGCGTTTTACATAAGTAGCCACGAGAAGGAGTTGCACCTTCTTAGTCTACCCAGCTGGGGCGTGACATATAGACAAGGAGCCCCTAGAGAAAGCTCCCGTCCACGGTAAATATCAAGTAGAGAGAGGTTGGAGTCGAACCAACTACCAAGGGCATTCAGACTGGTATCCCTTCATCAGTCAAAGCTCTTCCGTTGAGCTACTCTCCCACATCAAGGAGCCGAAGCTCCACAGATGACACTATATATTGGCTGTTCTTTATGGCATCCAGTATTCCATAAAATTAATAATTCACACAAGGGCTACAACATTCAAGGCTGTCTGGCCAAGTTGATTCATTAGGGTCTTTCAACCTTTCAAGCTCAATCTCTTTTTCATTAACTCACCTTCTAGCTCTTTCTACTCTAATTTCCAAATCAAGCTTTTGGTTTCTTAGATTAAGCTCTTCTAAATCGGCACGGAGTAATTTAATCTCCTCTTTAATGGTAGGTCCCATAAGTATATAAGTATAATATAAAACTCGTTAAGGGAGGAGTGTGTTTAGTAAGTCTCCTCCGCCATAATGAAAGTGGGAATCGAACCCACCATGCTCCAAGAAATCAAGTCCCAGGAGACTTAAATAATCACGCGACGATTAATGCTCCTTACATTTCGAGTCCTCCAAGCCGACCTGGTTCACAGGTATTTATCGCACAAGGAAGTTAGCATGAACTCCAATATCACCGCAAACATTACAGGCTCTGCGGCACCTGACCCATATGTAGTCGGGAAACTACGGGCATCCAAATTTAATAAGGAATAGCTGTTCTTTATGGCATCCAGCATTCCAGTGATTATAAACTACAATAAACAACTCCAACTATTCACACAAGTATAATCACAAGAAGTATTAGTCAATCTGTTTTCTCTATTAACCAAGCAATACCAGACACAACTGCTAAAATTATTATTGTAATTACTATTGCTGCTCATAATTTTATTCGGTCCATTATTCTTCTCCTAACATATGATAAACTCGAATTACAGCTCACACAATAATAGCTCACGTCATAGCCCATCAATGAGTTATAGCTATAATCCATATAGTTAATGTACTTACTACAATTATTCCTACTACACATCATATAGCCACCAATAATCTTTTCCAATCCATTACTATTTATATATTATAAAATAAATTCTTCCACTTATGCTATCATAGAAACCTTGTTCGGGCTTGCGTCATTGATTTTTCAATTCGTTATACCTCTTATTTTTTTCAGCCTCATTATTATAAGTTTCATAGTTTCTCTTATCCGGAAGCTGAGTTGATGTTAATTTCATTTTATATTATTTACAGATAAAATATCTATTGGAGTCGGACACTCAATTAATCAACTATGGATTTTTCAGTGACATGAATGACAAGCGAAAACAATTTCATTCCATTTATTATAATCCGGGTGATGAGCATCAATAGTTCATCATCATCAACATATGGGGCATTTCTGAGGACGGATGCCTCTTTTTTTAACTTCGTATTCTATTTTAGAATGCATCCAGGCATATCATTTTTTCTCTTTACATCTCTTTATAACGTTTTTATATTTCTCTTTATTATCTTTACGATATTGTCTAGCGTATTGTTTTTCATGTTCAAGTGCTTTTGCAGACTTTTTATATTTCTTTCTTCTTTGATTATAAATATCCTTATTATTTTTATACCGCTCCTTTTTCTCTGCTAAGATTTTATCTCTATTCTCTTGATATTTATTTCTTTTATACGATAATACCTTTTCTCTGTTTCAATTATATTGAGAATACCATTTATTATACAAATCTTTACGCGCCAACCCAGTAAAAGCGTAGACTTCTTTAAACTCTTTCCATGGTAAAGAGAAATCAAATTTAATTTCACTCATCTTTATCTACATCTTCATATAAATCTGGTTCATTATTTAAGAATGACATACCTTCTCAAAGAGGACCGGCTTGGGTCCCCAGGCACTCGGCTTCGGAATTTTCGCTTGGCATTTCGGGTTTCGTCATAATATTACCATTTTTTACCACCCACCTAATCATACTCTGATAAAACCTAGTTGTCTGTCAGCTTACAACTTGAACTCCTCATTCAGTCTGTCGTCCGTTTTTTAAATGAGCATTCACGTCTCTAATAAGTTTATCCATAGTATTTCACTCGACTATTTTATATTCAATTTCTGGTAGTGGAGTTAACTCTGACTCCTCCTGCTGCAGGGGTACTAATATATCTGTAGCTCAGTCATCTGTAATACCCATAATTAGTTCTCTTTCTGTTGGCATTCTATTACATTTTAAGTTGTAAAACAGTTACATTATTTTGTTCGATATCTTCCAAACCCTTTCTTGCTTGCTCGATATCTTCTTCGATATTTCTTCACGAAATTTCTTGATATTTTTCATATTGTCCAAGCCTTTTTAGTATATCTTCTGTGATAATTCATTCAGCAAACATATGTACGGCACAATTTGTATACACTCACTTTCAATGTTTCTTCTCAATCACCTTTCTAGCTGCATCTTCTGGACATTGATATGCCATAATCAAAGCATCCCTTAGTCCATCGTGCAACCATTCGTCAAATGACTTTAATCTATGCCATTCAACCACAACTTCTTGTCAAAATACATACCAGTCACATCATTTAAAGAAATCTTGCTTTTTTACATTAACAAATGTATTGTGTGCCTCAATAGATTTTGTTGTTAACTCATCTAAACTAGAGAAATCAAATCTAACCTCTTCCTTTTTGTCTGCTGGATTAAATCTGTAGTCTCCCGCAGCCCATTGCTTAGCCCATTTGTCATAATAAAATCTAGATTTTTCTAGAGAAAAGTTTTGTAGGATGTCTGACACTGGGTCAGTTAAACATTTCTTTACATCCTCTAATAAATTGCTTGGGTTTTTCATTTTTAACGTTTATTATATAAATTAAATATCTCTAGCTCTCATTTGAGTCTAGTCAATCTTTCATTCAATTCACTTACTTGAGTTTTTTCTTCTGTATATGTAAGCTCCCATTCGGTTTGTTCTATCATATTAATATATTCTTTTCTGAAAACTCTAGCCTCCTCTTTTGAAAGGGTAACTTCTATTCTAAAATCTCTTTCGTCTGGCTCTTTGACGACTATTTTTTTAGGAACATATACTTTAGCTGGGTAGCTTTGTTTAGATTGTCACCTCTTTACAGCGTCCCATTTTTCTCCCATAAGAATAGCTTGCTCCTTCGGGTAGTTGGAGTTTAATCTGTTCCTAAATAAGTTCTTTGAAGCCTTAGGCTCTGGTTGCTCGTTATATCGTGTCATTTCTTTTGCTCGTTTACCTGTGGGCGCAGTCGTTTTTCTGTTGTAAGTTCTTTCTCTCGGCTTAATTTTATCTTCCCAAGTTTCTTCTCAACCTAAACGCACCCTGTAATAAAAAGTTTGCCATTGAACTTTTTGTCCTTCATAAGCATTATAGAAATCTAGTGCCTTCTGCTTCTGCGTTCATTCTTTCTTAAACATTCAACTATTTTTGGGGTAAATAATCATACCCCATAGTAATGTAGTTATTCTAAAATGCAATATGAATTTCAAAAATCATTTGACATTAACCAAATATCTTCAAATATAGTCTACCAAAGAAAGATTTAGATAGCTTCTTTTCTCTCTTTCTCTTAGCTCTGCTCTTATTCTGTAGCTCACAGATATGCTCTCTATGTTCAGCGTAATAAGCTCTCTGTCTAGCATTTATTTTCTTCCTTCTTCTACTCTCTTTTTGTTGAGCTCTAATCCTGTCTCTATTCTTGAGGTAATAGTCCCTATTGTAAGTTGTTCTAACCTCTGGAATGGCCTTAAAGTCCTCTGTTGTAGGAGTTTTGTAGTCTTCTCTCATATCGAAAAGTCTAGGGTTAGGATTGTCGAGAATTTTTTGCTGTCTTTTTTTCTCGCGACATCTCCTTGATGCTTCCTTGAATGCCTCTTTGTGCTCTGCGTAATATTTACGCATGTACTCTTTACTGTTTGTAGTCATAATTATAATAATTAAGATTTAAATATAAGTTTAAGAATTATCCTTCTTAGGATATTTACTAATCATATCATAATTCATCTTTATAAGCTAAATACCGAGTAAGTCTTTTTATTCAAAATGCTAGTAGATATAAAAAACTACTCAACAATATTAATGACCAATTCCAAGTTAATGTAATAAGTGGATACATAAGGCACCACGGAGCCACAATTTTAAATAATCTATACAATATGTCTACTAGACCAAAATTTTGCTCTATCACATACTTGGGGAGGTTATAATTTATTCAGTGAAAACAAGCATTTACCACTAATATAGCAACTATAACATATCATAAAACCATTCTCAAAATATTTTAATAATTTAAAATATCGTCCTTCTTGATATATCTGATACCATATCACGCTTTAGAATATTTATTGTTTCCTGGAGTTTCATATCTTATAGGTATATATTTATCTTTAATAACACGAAACTCATGTCATAACACTCATTCTTTTCTACAGCACTCACTCTTTTTATACATTTTGATTAAAGGACGTTCTTCTGTTACGTTCATTCTAATATAATTAAAATATAAACATATATTTTATACACATTCATATACTAAAATCAATACTATTTTAATAAATCTGCCACCGTTCTATTTTGTGCTTTCATCTCTACTATTTTATCATACTGTTCTTCCAATTCTTTAAGTCAATTGATTTGTTCTTCGTCTCATTCAATGATACCAATAGCCAAACCAAATCAACCTCTATAGAAATTAGCTTCCAACTCATCCATTCAATTTAACCTTATCATTCTTTCTATATAATCTTCCTCAATTGCAGTAGCTAATCATTCTTTTAATGTTTTCTCTGTCCAATCTTTTCATTCAAGCATTTTGTTTTTGTAAAGTTCCAGACACTCTTTGACTGTTCACAAAGCTGCCGCTTTTCTAAGTCAAAGTTTTTCATTGTCTTCACCAGATGCAGACAAATCTGCAAAAAAGTTTTCAGCTTCTTCCAATAAAGCTAAACGTTCGTCAATTGTTAATTTTGCCATAATATATTTTAATAAAATAAAAACTATAAATGATACAATTTATTATCATCAAACTCTCTTTCCCATAGCATAAGCTTACATCAGTCCCCATATTCAAATACTACCGGCATATTTCATTTAATCTTCTCTGTAATTCCTGCTTGTTCCATAAATTCTCTGAACTGAATTATAGCCATAGCCATATCCTTGAAATAAAAGTTTGTAGTCCCACCATATTTATCATTGTGGGTAATGATAAAAAACTTTTCCATACCTGTGTCCATAATTATATTGGTAATAAAATAAAACTAAATTTTAGTAATCAATGTTCCCCTTTCTGTTTCCCCAGATTTCATATGAACTACGACAACTCTCTCCGTTTTAAACTGTCAGTTCAAACCAAGAGCCGTAGTCCTTGAGGTTACATCTTTATCTTCGTTCCTTGTATAAAGAATATCTCCACTCTTCATACCTTTCAACGCTCAATCAAATGAAAATTGATAAACTCTTTTAGGTCTTCTCCTAATTTCTTCCTTAGGAATTTTTGCTTTTAAAGTAAAATCTTTTCGTGCCATTTTATTAATCAGTAATTCTAAAATAGTATGCACCATCTTCTCAAGTGAAATAGTCTAGTGCATAGTCGTGAACCTTTCTCCATAATGAATCATAAAGTTCTGCTAATCTTTCGTGATATGAGTCAGCTGTTCCTTTGTACTCATAATGCTCCCATAACTTTCGATTCATACACATAGATAGTTCAGCAATTAACCTTACATCATCGTGCCATTCTCTGAATAGCTTTCTGTAAAGTTCTTCGATGTCCACATCGTCATTTATTTCTGCCTCTGTGAACAATTCCCAGACATTAGTTTCAAATTTGAAACCCGTCTTTTCTTCGTTGATTTCTTTGTACCCCATTTTAATATAATTAAGAATTAAAAACTAATCATAAAATCTCCCACGTCATTTCCACTCCATATATCGGTGATGATTTATTGGATGCTTAGGTCAATATCATTGTTTCTTAAATTGTTTAAATATCTTTTTTATCTCTTGCCAATTATCAGATAGTTGGGCTTCTAAACGTCAATGTTCCTTTCTTAACTTAGTTAATTTTTCATCTAACATTATATCTTCTTCTGTGTATTTCATTTTAATATAATTAAGAATTAAATACTTTCTGCACAAATGTCTAGCCACTCCTTTAGACTATCTTCTCCCCATCAATCTCGTGTCCTTATTATGTCTGGTCAATGGGTAAGATATACCGTTCAATATTTCATATTGAAAACCTCTCCGTCTTCTGCTGTCCGTGTTATGGGGATATCTTTCCATTGTCTAACGACAAGTCAATTCTCTAATCATATTTCTATTAAACGATAATTCTTTATCTCGTAGAACACCTCAGATAAATTAAGTTTTTCTCATTCGGTGCATTCTAAATAACAGTCATACATTTTACTATAATTAAAATATAAAAACTACTCATCTCTTTCTTCTAGAGTAGGCTCTCGCTTATCTATTAAATTTCCGAGAGCTGTTTCTAATTTTTCAACCTTCTCATCATTAGAAACATCTGCTAAAATTAACATAGCTTGACACAGTCATAAAAAGTCTGCGATGTCATCGAGATACTCATCAACCCTATCTCTAGGTACATAAAGTTCTTCCATAATAATATAATTAAAATATAAAAACTAATCTTCATACAAATAACCATACCCATTATCTTTAGCCCAATTCTCAATAGCTTCATATATATCATTCATTTCTCCCATATCTAATGGTCTGCCTCTATTCTTCTCTACCCAAAAGATAAATCTTTCTTCTAAATCTTCTCTTGTAGCTGTTCACCCTAGTCAAGCGTTCATATATTTAGTAAGCTCCTCTTCTTGCTTATCAGTAAATTCAAGTTCAATATCATGTAGAAAATTTTCTCTACCCCCTTGGGCTAATTGAAAGAAATCAAAGACATCATCACAGTAAGGCCTCACTACTTGTCTAAAGATTTCTCGTTGTGTTCTAATGTGTGTCATTTTTATATATTATAATTTAAAATCTTTTAATTTCTCTCTTAATTGTATGGCGTAATTTTCATTGTCTTCTATAAAACCTAAGAACTCATCTATTGTTTCTCGCCATATATCTCAATCAAGAATTAACGTAGGTAAATTCCCTACACTAGCCACATACATTAGATACATATCTCAGTCTGGATTTCACCACATATCAAAGTTCCCTTCTGTATTAAACTCTTCACAGAAATCTATTCAGATACTACGCATAGTGTCTAAGTATTTACTTTCAATATCTTCTTTATTCTCTTCACACCACTTTCTCATCTCATCTGTAATTTTAAATTTCTCCATTTTTATAATTAGTTAAGAAATAAAACATTCTTCCAAAATACATTCTTCATACTCAAACCACATATGGCAATTTCATTTACTCTTATTATCAATTCAAAACTCTGGGTAATCATTGTCAAGAAAATATGTATACTCTGTGAAATCATTTATAGCATTTACTCTTTTTAGTCTATCATTATTCTTTTTATACCCGTCTAATGTACACATTGCTAAGTCTTTATAATAGTTATACGCGTCTTCTCGTTTATAAAATAATTTAATGGTGTCCCTATCTAAAACTCATACGCTATCTAGCCAATAAACTATTCGAACTTTATTTCATTCTTTCTTTTCTTTGTTTTCCTGTAATAAAATGTCATTGATTAACATAATGTGTTTTTTGATTTCTTCTAATTTATTCATTTCCAAATAGTTAAATGATAAAAAATTGATAAGAAACTATAGTTCTCTTTGTTCTCAAAATTAAAATAAGACACATTGAATATGTTATGTGGGTAATTGTTCCACTCAATAAATCAATGTGTCTTAAAATATTTTTGATAACGGAATGAAGTGGGAACTTATTAAATAAGCCCCCTAAATAAGCTAACAACCTATTGGAAAATGAAAAAGCAATAAGCTGTCAGCTTGTTTAGGGAATTTAT
>JAGCBE010000100.1 GCA_017652345.1 Methanobrevibacter sp. | reverse complement strand
CCAATAACAATGCAGTGTTCTCATCCCCTTCTCTTGAAAATCCAAGAGTTTCCAGAATTTCCTTATACCATCCTTCCCATTCATTAAAATCCATTTTTACACCTTAATTAATGTTTTAATAATTAATGATTATGATTATAATTTAAAAAATCAAATTTAAAAATTAAAATTCCCAATCTTTCAAGCCAGTGATTTTACCACCGAAGTCAACACTTAAAGGAGTCAAGCTAGGTCTTCTTTCAACCAATAGACAATGTCCGTCTGTTCCCTCTTCATAATCTTCAACCAACTGAGGAACATTCATGACTGTATCATTTCCATCATCATCCACTCTCTCAAGAATATTAAAGTCCAACATTCTATCTGCAAGAGTTGTTATCTTAATCTTATCTGACAATGGCTTGGATGGAATATTCAAATTAAAGAGATCAACTCCTTCAGGAAGCCCTTCATCCAGCACTCTCTTAACCACTTTAGCAAGAATCTCTTGAGCAAAGCTATAATCTGTATCAACGTACCAATTGCCTTCCTCATCCTGCTTGAAGCAATCGTCATCCAAAAACAGTGAACAGGCAATAGCGGGCACTCCAAGGCCAACAGCTTCAAGAGCTGCACAGACAGTTCCAGATGTGGTAATCTGGAATCTGCTTATGTTGATTCCAGGATTGATACCGGTTACAACAAGGTCAGGCTTTTCATCGCAAACATAATTAATACCTACATTAACGGAATCTGCAGGAGTTCCAGACAATCCATAAGCTTCGCTGCCATCAGCCAATTCATATTTATCCAAATACATATGCTTCATTATATTGACTTTACGGCCTACAGCACTGTTGTTCTCTTGAGGAGCTACAACAACAGTATTGGCAATGCCTTCAAGTGCCTGTTTAGTAGCTAAAATACCTGGACCAAGAACACCATCATCATTAGATATTAAAATAGTTTTCATAAAAAGCCTCTTAGAATATTTTTTAAAAAATAATTTTACATGAATATTATTATATTTTTAATAATACTTATAAATTCTTAAATGATTGCATGAAAAATAGAAAATAAAATAAAAAAAGAAAAATTAAGAATTCTTAAAGAAGTCAAAAACTTTAGAAATCCTATTGATTGAAGGCATTGCAATCTTATTTACAAATTTAATCTGATAATTGAAACCGAATAGTTCAAATTCAGACCTTACAGTATCCAATTCATTTGGAATGTCCAATGACTGAGGACATAATTTCTTGCATCTGCCGCAATGATTGCAAAGACCTGCGCTTGCCTGCTTGTTGGCCACTCCTCCAACAACCATATAATAATTCATCATGGCATTGGAAATAGGTCCAATTCCTTTCTTATTGAATAAGTATTTTTCATTGTAAATCTTAAAGCAATCTGGAATGTTCACTCCTTTAGGGCAAGGTAAGCAATAGCCGCAACCTGTACAATTGATCTTCATCATGGAGTCAAAAATATCCTGTGCCTGCTTCAATACATCCCTTTCCTCTTCAGACAATGAATCGATTTCAACTCTGCCTGCAATTGCCATGTTCTCCTTGATTTGATTAAGAGAACCCATACCAGATAGAACACATGTGATTTCCTTTTGATTCAAGACCCAGCTTAAAGCCCAATCAACAGCAGACCTATTGGAATCAACACTATCGAATAGGTTTTGAACCTTCTCAGGCAATTCTCCTGCAAGGATTCCACCTTTTAAAGGTTCCATGACAAACACTGCAATGTCCCTTTCATAAGCGTATTGAATGCCTCTAATTCCTGCCTGAGCATTGACATCTGAATAATTGTACTGGACAAGAACCATATCCCAATCAAAGTCATCAATCAAGTCATTGAACTCATTTGGAGAACCATGATATGAAAAACCTATGTTCTTGATTTTTCCATCAGCTCTTGCCTTTTCCAAAAACTCATACAATCCCAATTCCTTAAGTCTCAATACACTTGAGAAGTCAACATTATGAATGAAGTAGTAGTCTATCACATCTGTTTTAAGCTTTCTTAGCTGCTCATTTAAAAAGGCATCCATATCCTCTCTGGCCCTTACCATCCATGAAGGCAATTTAGTGGATAATTTG
>JAGCBE010000099.1 GCA_017652345.1 Methanobrevibacter sp. | reverse complement strand
TGCTTCCTCTTCAGTCAATCCTCTTGAAGTTAAGTAGTAAATCTCTTCTTCATCGATTTGACCAACTGCCGCTTCGTGAGACATTTCAAGGTTTGCTGCATTAGCTTCAAGTTCTGGAACTGCATAAATGGATGAATTGTCATCTAAAACCAATCCATGACATTCCAAGTGACCTTTTACATTAGGAACATTTCCTGCTAAGTGACCTCTTGAATAAATGCTGGATTCATCATTAGCAACTGCACGGGAAATGATTTCCGCACTTGTATTTGGAGCATTCAATAAAGCTCTTGAACCTACATCAATAATTGAATCCTTTTGACCGCTTTGAATACTTTGGAACAATGCTCTTGCATTTTCACCATTACAATGGGTAGTTGGATAAGATTGAATGGAATTAACAGGGCTTGTTAAGATGTAATTGTTAATGTAAGTGGTATTCTTTTCCTGAACAATAGCGGTTCTTGGACGTACTTCAACCTGTTCTGCCCAATTATGAACCATTGTAAAGGTTATTTTAGAACCAGGTTTAAGATACATTTCAGATACACCTACATGAAGTGCTGATGAAACATCTTCACCAGTTGCACAACCAGTAATGAGGTGAAGTTCAGAATTCTCTTCAGCGATGATAATGTTATGTGCAGTTTGCATTACATCCTGATCTGCAATGAACATACATGCCTGTACTGGGAAAACCTCTTTAGTGCCAGGTAAAGATCTGATGAAATAACCACTGCAGAACTCTTCTTCAGCTTCACGAAGTGCAGTTTGAGCAGTATATTTATCTGCATCAGGCTTAACGGCATTCCACATATAATCCTTTAACCATGAATATTTTTCCAAAGCCATTTGAGTGTTCATGAGTTCAATGGAATCTGAGATTGAATGGGAAAAAACATTGGATTGATCCATTTGCAAGAAAGAACCTGATCTTTCTTCCGCTTCAGTATCAACACCTACTTTGAGTAAAGTTCTTTTGGTTTTCTTGTCAACATCATTGATATCATCCAATACATCGAAAGCATTAACCTCTTCTTTTGAAAAGTTTTCGATAACAATATCAGTACCTAAAGCTGCTTTTTTATCCTTTGCCTTTTCAGCATCATGAGTTACATTCCGCACAACCAACACATCCATTAAATCCTTCTTTTCTAATGTCTTCTAAAATTTCATCAGGGTCTCCAGAACAAGCAATCATACCATGCATCAATACATGTGCCTTATCCGCTTTAACAAAGTTTAAGATATAACCTAAGTGAGTGATGAGCAATCCAGCCCTTTTTCTTTGGCCAGGCTTTTTATCTTTGTCAAGCAAAACGTTTAACTGTCCTGCAAGCAATTCCACATTTTCAATGTCTACACCGGAATCCGGTTCGTCAAACATGGTGAAAAGTGGTTCCTGTGCAAGCAATTGGAGAATTTCAGATCTTTTTACTTCCCCACCTGAAAATCCTCTATTTACATCTCTATCCAAGAATTCATCACTGAATTTAAGTTTTTCTGCAAGGTCTTTCATTCTTGGATTTAACTCTTCATCAGGGTCTTGCTTGGATTCAAGTTTCAATAAGTCTCTTACACTGACTCCACGAATAGCTGGAGGGTTTTGGAAACTTACTCCAAGCCCTTTTTGAACTCTTTCAGTAGTGGTTAAATCAGTGATGTCCTCTCCATTGAATATGATAGATCCTTCTACAACTTCATATTTTGGGAATCCCAAGATAGTTAAGAATAATGTACTTTTTCCCGCACCATTCGGACCTAAAAGCACATGGGTTTCCCCTTCTCTTATCGCAAGGTTTACGCCATTTAAAACACGTTTACCTTCGACTTCAACAACTAAATCTTTTACTTCAAGTAACATTGTATCAAATCCTTATTGATCTAAATTACTAAGATTAATTTCATAAATAAAAAGCATTATTAATTGCCATAACAATAGTTATAACGGCATTATATAACAACCTTATATAACAATATTATATTTATTTTATCATATAAAAACATTACATTTTGAATTTAAATCTTGGGTAAAAAAAGTGATCTTTTAATAATTTTTTTCAAAGATTCCATTAAAAATAATTCTTTAAAAAATCCTAAAAAATTTAAAAAATTCTGAAAAATCTTTGAAAAAATAGGATAGATAATATAAAAATTAGAAAAAATAGACTAAATCAATTAAAAATAGTTAAACTAAGTGTATTTAAATTAAGTGTAATGAAAAAATAAAAAATAAAAAAAGTGAAAATTAGAAAAATTATTCAGTTACTATAATAAATTCTCCAACTTTTTCTATTTTGGTGAATGGGATTAATAATAAATCTCCTCTACGTTTTGCACCTTTTACATGAATATTACGTCCAGCTTCTACTTTTACTGCAATATCCACGATTTTACCAGTTTTTTCATTAATGATTAACTCATCAAGCACTCCTAAAATACGAGCATTATTAGTAGCTACTTGATAGCTTTTAATTTCACTCCATAATTTTTCTTCTCTTCTATGAGTATTAGGTTTAGCAACAGCATTTTCCATATTTTCACCGATAAATTTTATAAAAATGATTGAAGGTATGATTCGTGTTTTAGTTTTTAAAAAACACTCAATTTAAAATAACTAATTTTAATAAAATTTACATTAGTTTACCTTAATACTGTTTATATTTAAAGAAATATATAAAGTTATTGATATTTTTAGTGAAAATAAATGAAAAAATAGTATAAAAATCTAAAAAAGAGAAATAAATAATGGGAATAATGAGTAGCTTAGCAAAGACTATGGCTAAAAATCCGGAATATGGAACTTCCGGTGTAGGTTCAATGGTGAGAACTGGACAGACTTACTTTGATTATATGAATGGATACTATAATAAGGCCAAAAACGATATCCGTGTCGGTTTACCTTGTGGACAAATCTTCGGAATTATAGCTAAATCTGGTGTTTAATATATATTTAGAAAAAAATATACAGGACACGTATAAGAGAGATCTTATGAAAAATTGACAGCTTGAT
>JAGCBE010000098.1 GCA_017652345.1 Methanobrevibacter sp. | reverse complement strand
AGTAAAGATTGATATAGTTAAATCAAAGTATAGGAGTAGTAATATCAATGGCTATGATATAATTGTCTTGGCTCTTGATAACTTGGAAACAAGAAAGCAAATTGTTGAAGACTGTAATGATGGGCAGATAATAATTGACACGAGAATGGTAAAAAGGATTAGTCAATGTTTCTCATTCTATGGTTTCCAAAAAGATAGGTGGTTTGAGGAATGCTACACAGAGGATAGCAACACAGTTCAAGAGGTTGCCTGCACAGAAAAGGCAATAGCTCACAATGCTTTAATGATGGCTTGAATGGTTGGTAGTTTGGTCTGTGATGTGTGTAATAATAAACCTCTATATTGGAAATTACAATGTGATATGAGTAATTATGTTTTATCTTCTAACCGATAAGAAAATGACAGTAGCACATTCACAAGTTTATAGGTTAGGTTATTCTGACTATGGTGATATAATCCTAAAAAGGAATTGAAAGGAGATAGAGATTGAAAGGTATCACCCTTTGGATTATGATTATATGGACGAATATATAGATAACAATATTGATTTGTTATCTGAGTGGCAAGATGCTGTATATCATTGAAACACAGAGGAAAGTTTTAATGAATGGAGGCAAGATTATGAGTATCCATATGATGACTACTTTAATTATAATGGGGACACAGATGAGTATTACGATGAGAATGACAGTGATTATACATATGACTATTTCTGTGCTGTAACTACACCAAAAGATGTATTGATACAGCAGTTCATAGAAACATTTGAGGATAGTTATGATGATTGAAACTTTGAACGAGGAGAGATTAGAGGATACAATGACCTAAGAGAAACATTAAGTAGATTTTATGACCAATGTTTAGAATGGCAGGCAGAAAAGGAGGAGAGCCAAAAGCCACATTGGAAAGCTTTTAGTTATTATAAATAATAAAATGACAGTAAAAGAACTTATAAAAGAATTGAAAAAATGTGATTGAGATTTGAAGGTGATGTGTGTAAAAGATAGTATGGACTACACACCATTTAATGTGGGAATAGGAGAGTTTCTTAGTTACGATACAGAAACAAAGGAGGCAGTGTTGGAAACTTGTATTTATATCTTTTAGTTTATTAAAAATAAGAAAATGAAAATTATGAAAAGCGATTGCGACTTAGCAAAGCAAACAGAGGAAAAGCGTAAGGCTATGAATGACCTTGTATGATTGAATAACATTCATACAAATGAGAGCATAATCTTAGTGATTGATGATTGGTGTTCTCAACATATAAAAACTTTACATAAGGAGTATCCAAATCAAGAATGGTTGGCAGTGTGTAAAGTTAAGCCAACAGGAGAAGGGACATTTATGATGACAGATATGTTATTCCCTTGACAAACTACATCAAGTGGAGATGTAGAAACAACAAAAGAATGAATGGAATGGCTAACAAAAGAGCTTATAAGGAGATGAGAAAAGATGGCAGATTGGAATTGTATCCTACATTCTCATCATCATATGGGGTGCTTTTGGAGTTGAACAGATGATAAGGCAAGGCTTGGGCTAAATGATTGAAGACAATTAGCTTGGGCTGTGGTTACAGCTTATGAGTGAGATAAGATAAACTATAAAGGCTGTATCAATTTTTACAAGCCATATAACATAGAGATTGACGTTGCTGTAACAGATATATATGATAACCCTCTATGATATGATAGCATAGTTGATAGATACAAAGACTATTTGGATAAAGTGAAAGAAAGTGAGGCAAGGTTTTATGAGTTTCTATTAGATACAAATAAGAATTATATAGATAGCATAACAGATAGACCAAGCTATAAAAACATATTGGACTATTTGTGAGTGGATATAACAGATGATTTGAATAGTAACTATGATACATTGAAGGATAAGATATGAAACCCAGAGCTAAAAGAATATCTAAAGCAATTATGAGATAAGGCTAATGAGTTAGCAGAAAAAGAGATAAATTCTGATTGAAGATATACAGATATGTTGATTGAATATGATGCTTTCTGTAAGTGGAGTGATTGACTATTGACACAATTAGAAGAACATAAACAAAAATCATATTCATTCTGATTGAGTAGCTTTTGAACTATGAGTGGGATAAGTTCATCTTCACAGCCAAGTCTATTGAGTAGTTCAAGTATGGTATCCAATAGAGATTTTGATGATGACTATGGATATTGATATGAATATGAATTTACAGCACCACAATATAACGAGAGCTATGTTAGACAAATGTTTGGGATAGATAATGATATACCTATGAAAGTATGAGATGAACAAGAACGAATGGCTTGGAGCAACGAAGATTGAGATTATTTGTATGTAGAAGAATGGGCTAATGTTATGTGGGGATAATTTTATATCTTAACTATAAAGAAAATGACACAACTATTTGATGATGAGATACCTCATATACCTAAAAAGACAATTAAAGATTTAATTTATCTATGATATTGTGATTGATATGAGGCTTGGCTATGTGTAGAAGATTGAGAGTTTAGAATATATAATTATGAATGGTGGGGACACGATAGTTTAGTTGATTGATGATATGAAGAAGAAACTTGGCGAGCTTGGGCTGATAATTATTTCGATTGTGCTGATGAGTGTTTAGATGTAGATACTATAAGGTATTCAATTCCTATGTTCTCATCTAATGAGCCAAAGGAAATGGCTGAGCAATTATTGGAGGCTTGTAAGGCAGATTTGGAAGATACAGCTACACATTTAGAAGCTGTTAGTGGTTGACCTTGACAAGCATTGATTGACTTTATAACTAATTGATTAAGAAAGATAGCAGAATATGAGAATAAGTTGGTTTATTGTTACTACAAATAAACCTTCCAAATGAGCTGTTAGTTTATTATTTTTCATTTTCTTATGAACTGATAGCTTTTTTGGGGGATTTGTTGTAGTAAAACCCCAGTTCATTTCGCTATGGAAAATATTTTAAGCAACGTTAGAATGTTTAGGTGGGCAATTGTTCCATCTGAATATTCTATGTTGCTTTTTTGAGTTGGTATAAATGAGGGTAGAGGGATTGTTGTTGTTTGTTTTGTAGTGTTCTTCAATATAATTTATCTTGCTGTTTTTGTCGGCCTCTGCTCTCACTTATACCAATTCGGCTTTTTATATTTTAATTGTAAGAAAATGCTTAGATTATGATTTAGTGATAGCAGATATTTGAGTATGTTAAATTTGCTATGTGAATATCTGAATAGGACAAAGTGATGACCTATAAGAGAGATTAAACATTGAAATTGAAAGTATCATTACACAGAGAAATTAAATTGAGATATATTTTATTCTTGCTCATTCAAAAGTCCTATGGATATGTATGATGAGATTATGAGAATAGCTTTTACATATTAACCAAAAAGAAAATGACAGTAAGGGAATTGATTAACAACTTGAAAAAGTTTGATGAGAATGCTGAGGTTGAGCTTCAATACTATAACTCAGTGTCGCTATGTCAACAGACAATACCAGCTTTTTCTCATCGAGATTTTTATGAAGATGAAGATGAAAATGGAACAAGAACTGATAGAATAATTATTGATGTATGAACTTTTAGTTACTAACCAATAACGAAATGAAACAACACATTAGGTCCTACTTTGATATGATAAGTAGGATATTAAAGGAAGAAAGTGAATGAGATTTAATGTATTACTTAGAAACAATTACAACGTGAGATGAGGCGTTGAAGGTTATTAAAACTCTTCAAAAAAAACTTATTGATATGTCAATGGATGAGCTAACCAAATCTATGGAAGGTGTATATCCAACTAAGGAAGATTTGTTATCAAGGTTTGAATTTATAATAGAGAAACAGAGAGGTTATCCTCTATGAATGTGAGAGTATTTAGATTTAGAAGAGCGAGCAAGTAGTCGAGCTGATGACCATTGATATGGTTATCTATTTAGAGATGAAGATTAGTTTTTTATTTTTTAATATAAATGAAAATGAAAAGTACATTGTATGTGGTTGTTGATTGTAACGAACAACCTTATGAACAATTTGACACCATAGAAGATGCCTATTGGTGAGCTATGGAATGTGGTGATGACCACGGTTATCCTATCTACATTGATAAGATAGAGTGGAAGAAGGGCTCAACAGCTGAGGTTGTTGTTGAGGACAATGACATTTGGTTTATAGATGACTGAGAAAGCTATTGAATGGATTGTGCTGAGGAACATTGATTGCTTTGGTATGGTCTTATTACAGCAGAGAGTAAGAGAGACTTGCGTATGTTTGAGGAGATATGTCTATTGTGTGATTTGCCCTTCAACAAACAAACAAGGAGATGAGAAAACAATTTTTAGTTCTTAATTATATTAAAATGACTTTATATGAAGAATATGAATTAACAACAACCAATCCAAGTATGGATAAATACATTAAATGGTTGGAAAGAGCTGTTAAAAGACAGGAAAAAATTATAAGCAAACAAGAAAAGAAAACAAGGAAAGTATGGATATTAGATTGGGATGATTGGAGATATGCTTTCTCTACTAAGAAAGACTGTAAGAAGGCAATAGAAAAAATTATGAAAGACAATCGTTCTCGCGGTGAGGTAGAATGCCACAGCGATGTAATGTATTTTAGAATAAAAAATAAATTAGTGGAGGCTACAGCATCGTATGTACAGTCTGCTAACTATCTAATAGAGAATAACTTAATTTAGTTTTTATATTTTAATTATATTAAAATGAAAAAGTACGATTGTTTCCTGGAACAGCAGGAGTGAGAAAAGCTTGATTTATCTGAGCTATTCTATATGATAAGAGAGTATCGCTTGATAGAGGTGGTGCTTGATAATTGATACAGTATTAAGCAATGGAAAGATGTACCTATGACTTATGATAGCGAGGGCGCTTCGTATGATATGAAGCCAGGAGTAGTTTATTGTACATCTTGAAATAATGTTCTTGAAAGTGTGCGAACGTGATGGGGAGAAGATGAGTTGAAGAGCTGGATAGAGACTTGTGAAAATTACATTTAATTCTTAACCAACATAATAATGAAAACTAAAGATAATATAATAGACAACTTAAAAATGATTAAGTCAATCGTAGAAGAAATGTTAGATGATAGCTATCAAAGAGATGATGATGAAAATTATCTCGCTGTATTAGATAGATTAGATACAACATTGAAGCTTGTTAAACAGTTAAACATTTTAATTCTTAACTAATATAACAATGATTAAAATTGAAAAGACTGTATGAGAAACTTGGGTTTATAGATGAAAGAATGCTGATGACTTTGATGATATAGTTACACATCGCATAGAAGATTGAATGATGAACGAATATGATATGGATTATTTTAATGATGTAAAAGAGCTTGAAAATTGGGTACAAATCGCTATGGATGATGGTACAGAGTTGATAGTTGTGCCAGCT
>JAGCBE010000012.1 GCA_017652345.1 Methanobrevibacter sp. | reverse complement strand
CTTTCAATAGATTTTTTCTCTCATCAGGTGATAAAAAAGGAGATAATCTTGTTTTAGCATGTGCAAATTGATTCACTGGAATTATTGCATAAATCTTGTCCATTTTCATTCCTCTAAATTATGATAATAATTAAATTTCTTAAAAATCTCTAACTAATATGTTTTAGCCATTAAAGCAAGGTGTTTTGCTGGTTTTCCACAATGTGGACAGACCTTATCGGTTTCAATATCCTCTTCATTTATACCAAGGATATCCACTCCGGTTTCCTCTTCAATAGCTTTTCCACATTCCTCTTCTCCACACCAGTAGAACTTGACGACTTTTCCTTCATCAACAATGTCAGATACATTGTCAAGACTGTCTAATGTGACTATTTTCTCTTCCTGTTTTGCCCAGGAATTTGCTTTCATGCTTTCTTCAACTTCAATGAGCAATTCAGATACCTTTTCTGCAACATCTTCATCTAAACTGATTTCAATCTTTTCACCGGTGTCTCTTCTTCCAATGATTGCAACATTGTTGTTAAGGTCTCTTGGTCCTAATTCAAATCTGAGAGGAGTTCCTTTGAGTTCCCAATCAAAGAATTTCTTTCCAGGTCTGATGTCTCTTGTATCCATTTGGACTCTAATGCCTTTAGCTTCCAATGCATCCTTGATCTCATTACATTTAGCCATCACTTCATCTCCACCATCCTTAAAGATGATTGGAATGATTGTGATTTGCTTTGGAGAGATTTCCGGTGGTAATTGAAGACCTTTTTCATCTCCATGAGCTGCAATAGCTGCTGCAATTACCCTATCGGATATTCCATAACAGGTTTGGTAAGCGTATTCATGGTTTCCTTCCTTGTTTTCAAAGGTGATTTCAAAGGTATGTGCAAAGGTTTGTCCTAAATTGTGAACGGTACCAATCTGCAATGTCTTTCCATCTGGCATGATTGTATCAAATGCCATGGTGTATTCTGCACCAGGGAACTTGTCCCATACAGGTCTTTTGCTGATTAGATAAGCGATTCCAAGTCCGTCAAAGAACTTTTTGTAGAGTTCGATTCCGGTTTCAACTTGTTCTGCAGCCTCTTCAGCGCTTGAGTGAACTGTGTGAGCTTCTGCAAAGGTAGTGATTTCCCTTACCCTTATGAGAGGTCTTGTATGCTTGGTTTCATATCTGAAGGTGTTTACAACTTGATATTGCTTAATAGGAAGGTCAATGTGTGATCTGACCCATAATGCAAACATAGGATACATTGCAGTTTCACTGGTTGGTCTGATTGCAAGCTTTTCATTCAATTCTGTTTGACCGCCATGGGTAACCCAATATACCTCATCTTCAAATCCCTTTACATGAATTCCCTCTTTAGCAAGTTCTGCTTCAGGAATGAGTAAAGGAAATAGGGTTTCGTCATGTTCTTTGTCCATTAAGTCTCTAAATATGTTTAAGGTTGCTCTTCTGATTTGAAATCCATAAGGACGCCATACAGCCATTCCCTTAATAGGATATCTTGAATCGGTTATATCTGCATTTTCTAAAATGTCATGGAACCATTCACTAAAATTTTCCACATTATCACCTAATTTTCATAAAATAATAAGTTTAATAAAATTTAATTCCCTAAATGGGACAGAATTATATTTAATAATACTATTAATATGTTTTTAATTAATTATATAGTTTTTCAGTTTATGCATTTAAATCAAAACTTATTTAATTTATAGAAAACAAATATTAAAATAATATTAAATAACATGCTAAAAATTTAAGAATATTATAGATTCTAAAAATTATTCAAAGGAAAATTAATTTTTAAGGAGATAATATGGATTCTAAAACAATTCAAATGCCAAGAGAAGTGCATATTGGACCTAATGTCCTTGATGACATAGGGGAAATATGCAAGAATTTACGCTTGTTTGATGAAGCTCTTGTCGTGTCAGGTTACCATACATTTGATGTGGCAGGTAAGCGTACAGTAGATGCTTTGGAAAAGTCTGACTTTGGAGTTGAGGTTGTAAAAATAAAGGATGCTTCAATGGAGTCTGTTGAAAAGGTACAAGATAGAATAGCTAATGCTTCTGTAGTATTAGGTGTAGGTGGAGGAAAGATCATTGATGTTGCAAAGCTTGCTTCCACAAATGCACATAACTATTTCATTTCCGTTCCAACAACAGCTTCCCACGATGGTATTGCATCACCAATGGCTTCAATAAAAAATGATATTGGTTCAGTTTCCAAAAGCGCTAATTCTCCTATGGCTGTTGTTGCTGATACAGGCATCATTAACGATTCTCCTTTTAGATTAATTGCTTCCGGTTGTGCAGATATCGTTTCCAATTACACTGCAATAAAGGATTGGAAATTAGCATACAGATTAAGAAATGAGCCTTACAGCGAGTCTGCTGCTGCATTGTCTGAAATGACTGCAAAGCTTATCATAAACTCTTCAGCCAGCATAAAGGAAGGGCTTGAGGAAAGTGCAAGAATCGTAGTGAAATCATTGTTCAGCAGTGGTATGGCAATAAGCATTGCAGGTTCATCAAGACCTGCAAGCGGTTCTGAACACTTATTCAGTCATGCTTTGGATAGAGTTGCCAAAAAGCATGCATTGCATGGTGAGCAATGTGGTGTAGGAACAATCATGATGATGCATTTGCATGGTGGAGACTGGAGATCCATTCAAAATATATTAAAGACAATTGGTGCTCCAACAACTGCAGCGGAATTAGGCGTTGATGATGATGAGATCATTGAGGCATTGACTATTGCCCATACAATAAGACCAGAAAGGTATACAATTTTAGGAGATAATGGTCTTACAAGAGATGCTGCAATCAAATTGGCTAAGAAGACTGAAGTAATTTAATTCTATAAAAATACACAAAAAAGAATTCATCTTTTTAAATTGGCATGTTAATTAAGTAAAAGAATTTAAATTGGATGATTATATGATTACATTGATTGGTAAGGAATTGGCAAAGGAAGGAGTGAGCTTTGTATTTTATGAGCCCGCAGAGGAATGTTCAGATTGTAGGTTCAAGGCATCATGCGTGGACTCCCTAAAGAAAGGTCATAGGTATACAATTACAGAAGTTAGGGATGTTGAACAGAAATGCCCTGTACATGAGAATGATAAGGTTCAAGTGGTTGCTGTTGAGAATGCGGAATTCACTATCCTCACGGATTCAAAAGGTGTCTTTGAAGGATCAAGCTTTGACTTCAAGCGTCAAGGATGTTCAAATAAGGATTGTGACTATAGACATATGTGTTTCCCAGATGGAATCTCCACAGAGGAAAAGGGAGTATATGTTAAGGATTTAGGAAAATTCAAGGATTGTCCAAATGTAAAAGCATTGGTTAAATGAATTGTTAAAATTCAATATAAATAAATT
>JAGCBE010000097.1 GCA_017652345.1 Methanobrevibacter sp. | reverse complement strand
GTAATAATAATAGGATTACAATAAATCATGAAAAAATAATTTTTATTTGCTTACATAAAGTATATAATATTAAAATAAAAAAATTATATATGAAAATATAAGATAAAAAGAAATTTTAGTTTTATATACAAAAAATCAAGATAAATTAAAGAGGGATACTATGTCTACAATGGAAAAAATGCAAGTTTTGGCAGATAGTGCACAATATGATTTGTGCGATTATGTCAGCCATAGCAAGAGCTCACAGGTGAATCTCCCTGGGATTTATCATGCCACTGGACATAATGGATGCAAGATTCCTCTCTTTAAAACATTGATGACAAACAAGTGCAAAAACGATTGCAAGTACTGCATAAACCAAAGCAGACGCAACTTCACCCGCCTTGAATTGAGTCCTGAAGAACTTTCAAGAGCATTCCTGCATTACTACAACAACGGTTATGTCAATGGTCTTTTTTTAAGTTCAGGTATAGGAGATACAATAGACAACACTATGGAAAAGACTATAGAAACTGCAAGAATCCTTAGAAAGGACTATGGATATGATGACTACATCCATCTTAAAATCATTCCTGGTGCATCAAAGGATTCAATTAAAAGAGCTATGAGCTTGGCAAATAGGGTAAGCCTAAACATAGAGGCTGCAACTAAGGATGGTCTCAGTGAAATCACAAGCACTAAGGACTACAATAAGGACATACTGAAAAGGCTGGATTGGATGAATGACATTGCAAAGAAAAATCCAAGCTTTGCAAAATCTGGCCATACAACACAATTGATTGTTGGCGCTAATGATGAAACAGACCTTGAAATCCTCAAAAGAATGGAAAGCCTGTATAAGAAAGTGGACTTGAGGAGAAGCTATTTCAGTGCATTTTCACCAGTTGAAGGAACCGAATTTGAAAACAAGGAATCCTGCAATACAGATAGAACAGCAAAATTGTATCATGCAGATGCATTGCTAAGCGATTATAAGTTTGATGTGAAGGAACTTGTATTCGATGAAAACGACAAGCTTTCATTGAAGGAAGACCCGAAGATTTTAGCTGCAAGGGAAATGGACATTTTCCCTGTAGAAATTAACTATGCATCCTATAAAAAACTGATACGTGTACCAGGAATCGGTCCGAAATCTGCAAGAAAGATTATGGCCATACGCAAAAACAAGCCATTCAAGAAACTTGAAGAGCTTCAAAGAATTGGAGTTGTTGTAAAAAGGGCTGAACCATACATAAAATTGGATGGAAACTACCAGTCAGCATTGGATAATTATTAAGAATACTAAAAACAATAAATAATTTAAACAATAAATTAAGATTATACTTATTTACTTATTAAATCAAAAGGATAGGGAAAAATGAACGCAATAAACATTGAAGATGTAAAGGAAGAATTGAAAATCCCTGATAAGATCAGAATTTTTGATACAACCTTAAGAGATGGAGAACAGGCTCCAGGCATCGCTTTAACAGTTGATGAGAAAATAAAGATAGCTCAAAAGCTTGATGAACTTGGAGTGGACACCATTGAAATGGGGTTTCCAACTGTATCAGAAGGTGAAAGAAAAGCTGCAAAAAGAATGGTTGAATTAGGCTTTAAGTCTAATATATGCGGTCTTGCAAGAGTATTGCAAAAGGATATCGATGCAGTGATAGACTCTGACTTGTCATATGCTCACTTGTTTATTGGAACTTCCCCTCTCCATAGAGACTATAAGCTGAAAAAATCCAAGGAAGAGATATTGAATCAAGCTATTGAAGCGGTTGAATACGCAAAGGATCATGGCCTTACTGTAGAGTTTTCTGCTGAAGACGCTACAAGGACCGAACTTAATTATCTAATAGAATTCTACAAAGGTGTTGAAGGTGCAGGAGCAGACATAATAAATGTGCCGGACACCGTTGGAATTTTAGTCCCATCCACTACAAGAGATTTAATAAGAATCCTAAGAAAGAAAATCAATGTTCCTATAAGTCTTCATTTCCACAATGACTTTGGACTTGCCGTATCAAACTCAATCATCGGTATTGAGGAAGGGGCAAATCAGGCTCATTGTACTATAAATGGTATTGGAGAGAGAGCTGGAAACACCTCTTTAGAGGAACTTGTAGTTAGCTTAAAGATAGCTTATGGCGCTAATATCGGTGTGGATACGACTAAATTGTATGACACCTCAAACTTTATAGGATCAATTACAGGTATAAAGATGCCTCCTACAAAACCTATAGTGGGAGAAAATGCATTCGCTCATGAATCAGGCATTCATGTGGATGGAATATTGAAAAACACTTCCACCTATGAACCGATTCCACCTGAACTTGTAGGCCACAAAAGAAGAATTGCACTTGGAAAGCATACCGGCCATGCTGGAATCAAGTCAAAATTGGAAGAGTTCAATATAGAGGTAAGCCCTAAGCAATTCGAAAACATTTACAATCAGGTAAAGACACTTGGCGATAAGGGCAAATGCATTACAGATGAGGATTTGAAATCCATTGCAATTACAGAGCTTAGTACAAGCGGCAAGGAATACATTAAATTATTAGGACTTAATGTGATGACTGGAGAATCAGTTTCTGCAACAGCAACTGTAAGGCTTTCAATTGAAGGAAAGGTTCTTGAAACCTCTCAAATTGGAGTGGGTCCAGTTGATGCAGCAATCGGTGCAATCAAATCACTTGTAAAGGAAACCGTTGACATTAACCTTGAAGAGTACAGACTTGAAGCGGTAAGCGGTGGTACTGATGCATTGGCAGAAACCTTTGTAGTGATTTCAGACAAAGATGGCCATAGGGCAACAGGAAGAGCTACAAGAGAGGACGTTATCATCTCAAGTGTAGTTGCAGTCATCAACTCTATAAATAGATTATTAGCTATTGAGAAAAATAGCTAAACTTTTTTTAATTTTTTTTTAATTTTTTAAATTTTCATTTTTTTATTTATCATTCAAAATTTTTTTCTAATTCTATCTTTAATTTTTTCAAAAGATAAAATTATTAAAAAATCTGTTAAATTTTAACTTAAATTGTTGCAAGAGCCATAGTCAAAATATTCCTTAATCCTGGGGCCAATCCTAATACAAATACTGTTAATTTTAATAGATTTTTTATAGTCAAGTCATCGAAATATTGATCGATTATGTATAATACTGCAACGATGACTATAATTTTCATAGGAAATAATGTAAGATATGTATCGAATAACTGATTTAGAGCATTTGGTAAAACATGCTGTTCGTAATAATTGAAGTATTCTACAGCAACATATGTTGTTGATGCATCGAAGAGATGTGCAAGAACAAT
>JAGCBE010000096.1 GCA_017652345.1 Methanobrevibacter sp. | reverse complement strand
CTACAGATTATTCAGTATTGTGTTTATGTATGGACCAACTTGGGAAAAAAGATTGGACATCCAAACAAGTTTAAGAGGTCTAACTGAATCTGATCTACTTCAAGGAGCAAAGCATATTTATAATCATGCTTACAATCCTGGAACTGAACCAGCAACAGGAGACCTTGAAGAACTAGATGCAATCAATGAGCAAAATACTCAAAATTACAAACGAAGCAAACTTGATGCTTATGGAGCTTTGTGGGATCTATTATCAATAGATGTAACAAAGAGCTTCCTGGATAAATTCAAGGACCTATTCATTAAGATCATAGCAAGTGGAAAACCACTTCTATATGTTACTGAAGAAGATGAAGAGGAGGAAATTTAATGGAAGAACAAATCACTCAATTTTTAATCAATTTAGCTCCAGCAATTACAGCTGTTGCTACTATTATCGGAGCTACTGTAGCTATAATAAAATCATTAAAGCAAACATCTAGCGAGATTAGAGCAGATGCTGATATCAAAGCTCTAGTAAAAGAGAACCAAGAACTTAGAAAGAATAATCAAGCTATTCTTCAAGCTATGAGGGAACAAACTAGAGAAATGAATAAGACAAGACAAGAAATTCAAATGCAAAGGAGAAACTATAGGAGATGACAGAATACACTGCTTCAATACAAAAGAAAGCTATGATCTTTCATATCATTAGCATTTCATTGACAGTGCTTCCTATTCTTGTATTTGTATTTAAAGCATTTCTTGATGGAAATGTCAGTGCTTCAAGAAAGTTGTGTATGGGCTTGCTAGTGTTCTTTAGCTTCTTTCTTACAATAATCAATGTATTATTCAAATACAGCATCAGAAGCACAATTTGGCTCCTATTATTAGGAATTTATATATGTCTGGATAACATTATTCCTTTATTGATCATTATAGCTATAACAACAATTATAGATGAATTTATAATCACTCCACTGTATAAAAAATACAGAAGTGATTATAAAGTAAACAAGGAGATTGATAAGCGTGAACAATTTAAAGAATCAAATACTAGCGAAAATTAGACAGACAATTTACTATTGGATCATCTTCCTAACATCAATTGTTGTATTGGTATTTATGCCAATGGTTGGTTCAGAAGCTGGTTTAGAATTCAATATTCCTACAACAACTGCAGGATGGATTCTATATATAATTACTAAGTTATTAGTAGCTGTATTGAATGTAACTATTTTCTTCAGCTTCATGCAACAAGCAAAGCTGAATGTTAAAGATGATCCTAAATATTTGAAAGCTTGCGAGATTATGGGAAGACTTAAAAAAGAAAAAGAGTATATTCCAAAGTCTCCAAGAGTATGGGAAAGAAAGCAATATGTTCATAAAGGCTTTACAATCTTTGTAAGCACTGCATGCAGCTTAGTAGCACTAGCTAATGCATTCCTTACATATGATTATATGACTTTGCTAACATACGCTATTACAATTATAATGGGACTTATCTTCGGTCTTCTTCAAATGGCGACAGCAGAAGAGTATTGGACAAGAGAATTCTATGATTACGCTATACGCCTCACAGAAGATGAAATGATAAATCATACAGAAAAAGAAAATAAAAAGATTGTAGAGCCAATTTTAGGTCAAAAAGGAGAAGAAAATGCCGTTAATATTTGATGGAAAGACTTATAGAAATTTAGAAGAGCAAGTTAGAAAGAACATGGATGACATAACTTCTCTTCAAAAGATCCAAACTGCGTTAAATGAGTTTGGAATACATGTATTAGGAATTGTTGAAGATGAATCTCAATTGCCAGAATCATCTTCAGAATTTGGAAATGCGTATGCTGTAGGGCAAGAAGCACCTTATGAATATTATATCTGGACTGATTTAGATCCTACTCCAGCTTGGATGAACATAGGAGTCTTCCCAGCACCAAGCACTGTTGAGGGACCAGCTGGTCCACAAGGAACAAGCGTTACAGCTGCGACTATAGTAGATGGATTTCTTGTTTTAACACTAACAGATGCTGATGGAAATGATACACAATTGACTGTTGGCTATGTTAGAGGAAACACAGGACCACAAGGACCAAGAGGTTTGCAAGGTATTCAAGGTATTCAAGGAGAACAAGGACCAAGAGGATATCCTGGTGCACAAGGACCAAGAGGATATACTGGGTTTGCATTAGATATTATAGCTTTATTAGAGGATGTTGCAGAGTTGCCTGATCCTGATACTGGAGATAGACATGATGCTTATGTTGTTCAAACTGGCGATGACTTTGAATTATATGGAAAAGTTTATGATGATGTAACTGATAGCTTTTCTTGGGAAAACTTTGGTTTGATTGCATTCTCTACAAACTATGTAACAGCTGCAGAATTACAAGCTAAGCTAGATGATGAGTTAGAAGCTTTTGTTGATGAAATAGATGTTAGTGTTAATACGTTGGTATTTTATAATAATTATTCTGGTAATGAAGTAGCCGACATACCATTTGCGAAGATCAATGGCCAAAACATTGTTGGAGTAAATACTAACTTTGATTTTAATTCTTTATATGCTTTTAAAAGTGAACTCAATGCAGTAGACAATAAAATAATTGTAACAGAACCTGGAAAAAAATATAAAATTGTTGCTTGTGTTTTAAGAAATTATAATGGAATTTGGGAACAAATTGATGGTAATCATTCGCCAATTAACATATCTTCAATATCACAAACTTCTGGAAATATTGAAATAAATTATTCATTCACTGCAAAAAATGTAGTTTCGTTTGTTGCTTGTCCAGATGAAGATTTTTCTAGAATTGGTTATGAAATAGGAGCAAGTGTAGGGTTAAATAAAGCAGTTATTAGTGTGTATCATCATGTAAATTATGCTGGTTATATTGCTTATTCAAATGGTTCATTCTCGTGTTTGGGTGATATAACTAATGCGACAATAGATGCCAGTGGAGAAATCGCAATTACACACAAAAACAGTGGAACAGCGTTCGGAAGAAGTGTATTGCAAAGAAATGGAGATTATCTCGTTACAATAGGAACTGCAACATCAACAACAGACTATATCAAGCTTAGAGATTATTCGGGAAATGTTATAACTACACCAGATAATAATTTTAGAATATATTGGTCAGCAAATGGTGTTTATCAAGTTGTTCCAGAAGATGCAGATCAAAACGGGAATATTTGGTGTTTTGGAATTTTTGAAATAGATTAGAGAATCTTTTGATTCTCTTTTTTTGAGCCTAAAATT
>JAGCBE010000095.1 GCA_017652345.1 Methanobrevibacter sp. | reverse complement strand
TATTGGATAAAACTATGGATGTGCTAAACGAGAGAATACAACATAATATTGATAGAAGAGTTCCAGATGACATCAATGTTGGATTCATATGCTTTGCAAATACTGGAGAATATTCTGGAGTTTTATTTGAAAGTGATAATGTAGATGATTTAAAAGAATTATGGAAAAAGTGAAAATAACTGACTATTTAAGATAATGTTTATTTGATTATTATTGGAAATATTGGAGGAAAAATAATGATTCATTTTGTTGGAGCAGGAAGTGGAGCTGTTGATTTAATAACTATAAGAGGAGCAGAACTCCTAAAAGAAGCAGATTTAATAATATATGCAGGTTCATTGGTAAATCCTGCTTTGTTAGATTATGCTAAGGATTCATGTGAAATTTATGATAGCGCTAAAATGACTTTAGATGAAGTCTTGGAAAAGATGTTTGAAGCTGAAAAAGAAGGTAAAATGACTGTCCGTTTGCATACTGGAGATTCAAGTATCTATGGTGCAATTCGTGAACAGATGGATCGCTTGGATGAGGAAGGAATCTCTTATGATGTTTGCCCTGGAGTTTCAAGTTTCTGTGGTGCAGCAGCTGCATTGAAAGCGGAATATACTTTGCCTGATGTAAGTCAAAGCGTAATCATTACACGTATGGCTGGAAGAACTCCAGTTCCTGAAAAGGAAAGCATTGCATCCTTTGCAGAGCATGGAGCAACAATGGTGATCTTCTTAAGTACAGGTCTCCTTAAGGACTTATCTAAAGAGCTTATAAAAGGAAAGTACACTGAAGACACTCCTGCAGCAATCGTTTATAAGGCAACCTGGCCTGATGAGAAGGTTATGCGCTGTACAGTTGGAACATTATATGAAACTGCTCAGGAAAACAACATTACAAAAACTGCTTTAATAATTGTTGGAGATGTTTTAGACAGTGAATATTCATTGTCACGTCTTTATGCAGATGATTTTTCAACAGAGTTCAGACAAGCTAAAAAATAAAGAATGAGATTATTATGAAAGTATCAATCATTGCATTTACTGATAATGGCATGGAAATAGCCAATAGGATATCCAGTTCTCTCTTGAATGATTTAGATGATGTAAGCTTTAGCAGATGTGGTAAAGGAGCTTTATCAACTTGGACAGAAGAGCATTTTTCAGATAGTGATGCTCTTGTTTTCGTAGGTGCAATAGGAATAGCTCTTAGAGCAATCGCTCCTTATATCAAGACTAAAACAAAAGATCCTGCAGTGGTTGTTGTAGATGAATTGGGGCAATTTTCCATACCTATTTTATCAGGGCATATTGGAGGAGCCAATGAATTGGCTATTCAAATATCTGAAATATTGGATGCAATTCCTGTCATAACCACTGCTACTGACATTAACAATGTATTTGCAATTGATACTTGGGCAAAAAGCCAAGGATTGAAAATCTTAAATCCTGAATGCATTAAATTGGTTTCATCCAAATTATTGAAAGGGGAATCCGTACATATAAAATCAGATTATGCAATAGATGGAAATTTGCCTGAAAACGTTTGTCTCAATGATTTGGAAGATGCAGAAGAGAATAATAATGGTCATTATGATGTGTTAATCAGTCATAAGATCAATGAAACTGAATATAAAAAAGATATCTTGTTATTGGTTCCACAGGTAATTACAGTGGGAATCGGATGTAGAAGGAATATAAGCTTTGAAGCGATAGAAAAATCCATTTTAAATATACTTGAAAAAGAGAATTTTCACATCTTATCAGTAAATGGCATAGCAAGCATTGACAAAAAGGCTAATGAGAAGGGAATATTGGAATTTGCAAGGAAATATGATTTGCCATTCAATACGTATAGTGCAGATGAGCTTAACAGTCTAGAAGGTGATTTCACCAAATCTGACTTTGTTAAAAGTGTTGTGGAAGTGGATAATGTTTGTGAACGCTCTGCTGTTTTCGAAAGCAAGGGGAACTTGATTAGAAGGAAAGACACTTGTGATGGTGCAGGTGTGACTATTGCTTTAGCAATGAATGATCCTATTATTTCATGGGAAGATTAGATTTATAATAATTATTTTGGTGTCTATTGGAGGAAAATTTATGAAATGTGTATCTGTTGTGGGTATTGGACCTGGAAATGAGTTGTATCTTAGCATTGCTGCTAAAGAGACTCTTGAAGAATCAGATTTAATTGTAGGTTATAAAAAGTATGTGGAACTTGTAGAAGAGTATTTGCCTGAAAAAGAGTATCTCTACACTGGAATGACAAAAGAAGTTGACCGCTGTAAGATGGCATTGGAAAAGGCAGCAGAAGGCAATGCCGTATCTGTTGTCTGCAGTGGAGATGCTGGAGTCTATGGTATGGCTGGTTTGGTTTACGAACTGTCAGTTGATTATCCTGATGTTGAAATCGATATTGTTCCAGGTATCAGTGCTGTTTTAAGTGGATCTGCAGTTTTAGGTGCTCCAATAGGTCATGACTTTGCTGTAATCAGTTTATCAGATTTATTAACCCCCTGGGAATTGATTGAAAAGAGATTGTCGTTAGCTGGTGAAGGGGATTTTTGCATTTGCCTTTATAATCCTT
>JAGCBE010000011.1 GCA_017652345.1 Methanobrevibacter sp. | reverse complement strand
TTTAAAACAGCTGCAATTATGTATACAGATCTCCATCCCCATAGCCCTGCAATGATACCGCTTGCAAATCTTGAAAACAATATTCCTGCAGTTATTCCTGAGGAAACGATTCCAACTATATGTCCACGTTCCTCCTCTTTGCTTAAGTCACCTGCAAGAGGCAATATGATTTGCCCTGAGATTGTAACTATTCCCATGCTGAATAAGGATAGGGACAATATTATGAAAGAAGGAGATAATGCACATGAAATCAATGCAATAACTGACAATGCCATTACAATGCTTATCAATCTTTTTCTGCGTACAAAGTCCCCTAATGGAACAATAAATAATATGCCTATTGCATATCCTATTTGAGTTGCAGTGATCAATAATCCACCGCTTGCTGCAGAAAGTCCAAAGCCGTTGGTAATTTGCACCAGGAGAGGTTGAGCCCAATACAAATTACCTATAGCAAGACCAGAGCATATTGCAAACAATCCTGCTAAAAAGGTAGTCATCTGAACTGCTTTTTCACTATTCATCTACAAATCTCCTTTATCAAAATATCTTAAATTATGGAAATCAATGGAAAATATCCATTTATAAAAATGAAAAATCTTAGTATTCCTGATTGCTTAAGAGAACTCCGCCGACACCGACATTATCGGTTTTCCTTTCATTGAAAAGTACGTAAATCATTTCAATTGGTAAACCTGTTACTCTTGATGCAGATTCTGCGAATTCTTTTGCTAAAATTTCTTTTTGTTCTTTTTCTAATTCTACAATATCAAAACTAATTACTGGCATTTTTTCATCTCCAAATAAGTTAATTCCAATTAAAAGTTTAAAGTTCAGTATATAAATCTTTAATGTGGCATCAATGCCACCTTTTAGAAATAAATGATTTTCCATACTTATTCTTAAAAATTAATTGATTCTGATTTGATTTGCAGATTAGAAAACTTAAAGGTGTTTAAAATCCAATATTTAAATATGGATGAAAGAAAACTGAATTACTATGAAAAGAAGTATGAAAGAAATCCTGTTGAGGATGCAGTGAAATACCTCAGCAACAAATGGACATTGCATATATTGCGAGACTTGTTTTTAGGAAAAAGCCATTTCAATGAATTTCAAACCAATAGGAAAACTTTGGATAACAAATCATTGTCCAGATGCCTTAAAACAATGGAAACAAACGGTTTAATCTATAAGAAAATAGATGAGGAAGAGCCTAAGAATACAGAATATTTCCTCACTGAAAAGGGAAAATCATTCAATAAGGTCTTTTATGAATTGCTCTTGTTTGCTATTGAAAATGATAAGGACAACGAACACTATTCAGAACATGCTAAAAATGAATTAAAGGAAATGTATAAGGAAATTTTGCAGATTGAATGAAAAAATAGATAAAAAAGTTAATAATGTTATAAAAAGTCACGATAACTTAAAAAAATTATCAAAAAGGATTAATATATAATTTTATAAAAATAAGGATTGGAAAGTTTGATGAAGAACTATTTGATATTACAATAATGCATGATGAATAATGGGGATTTAAATGACACGTAATGACAAAAGCAATATGACAATCATTGGCGGTACACGCGGTTTAGGCAGATGGTTGGCAGAACACTTGAAAAATGATTTCAACATACGCATCACAAGCCGTGACGAAAGCACTGGAAAAGCTGTTGCAGAGGAAATAGCTGTTGAATACAGCAACAACAACATTGAAGCCATAAAAGATGCAGATATCATTGTCTTCAGCGTTCCTATAGAGCATATGGTGGAAACCATCAAGGAAGTGGCTCCACATGCACCTGAAGGATCCCTCCTAATGGATGTTGCAAGTGTGAAAACAGAGCCATCAGAAGCATTGAAAAAATATGCTCCAGAAAATGCAGAGATATTGCCATGCCACCCTATGTTCGGTCCAAGAGTTCCTACACTCAAAAGGCAAATCATCGTATTGACCCCTATCGAAAACAGATCCCCTAACTGGTTGCCTCGTGTAAATGACTATTTAAACAAATCCGAGTGTGAAGTTGTAATAACAACACCAAATGAACATGACAAATATATGAGTATCGTCCAAGGATTGACTCACTTTTCATACATCAGCCTCGCTTCAACAATAAGGAAGCTGAATATCAATGTCAAGGAGTCCAGAAACTTTTCAAGTCCTGTCTATACCATTATGCTTGATATGGTCAGCCGTGTGGTTTATCAAAATCCATACCTTTACTATTACATACAGAAAAACAATCT
>JAGCBE010000094.1 GCA_017652345.1 Methanobrevibacter sp. | reverse complement strand
CCATGCGGCGTTGTCATATTCCCACTTGTATATATTGCAGGAGATGTGCTAACTGAAATCTATGGATTCACACTTGCAAAAAGAACCATTTATTTAGGTTTCATAATAAACTTAATAGCTGTAATAGCATATCAAGTAGCCATATTTTTACCTGGAACAGACCCTGCAACTTCAAATGCATTCAGCATTATTTTAGGAAGCACTCCAAGGATATTGATTGCCAGTTTAATCTCATATCTTGTAGGATCTTATGTAAACGCTTATTTTATGAAAATACTAAAGGAAAGATACACAGATTACCTATTTGCCAGATGTTCAATAAGCACATTGTTTGGTGAAGGATTGGATGCAATAGTCTTCATTACAATTGCCTTTGCAGGATTGATGCCTAATGAGGTTTTAATTACAATGATAATCTGTCAAGGAGCCTTTAAGATAATTTATGAAATCATTGTCTATCCAATTACCAGAGCTGTAATCAATTGGATAAAATCACTTGATGATACACCATTTGCAAAAATAGCTTAAAAAAATCTAATTTTAAAAAAATCTATTAAAAATATAAAAAAACTAATTTTAAAAAAATAGAAAAAAGTTGAGAATTACTCCCAACTATAGGAAAAAGTTTTGGTCAAGGTTTTGCAGCCCGAAGGGCTGGAAAAGCTTGGCTACATCATCTCAGGAGCACTTACTCCTAAAATGTCCAATGCATTTCTTAAGGTGATTCTAGCTTTTTCAACTAAAATCAATCTTGCATTTTCCACATCAGAACCGATTACCTGTTCCGCCTTGTAGAATCTATTGAATGCACCTGCTAAATCCTGACAGTATTGAGCAATAGGATGCACTCTTTTTATATTTGCTGAATCTTCAATCATGCTTGGGAATTTAGCAATCAATTTTACAAGCTCTTTCTCATTCTCATCCAATGACCAGTTTTCTTCAGCTTGAATATTTGCTAAATCGATTCCTTTTTCCTCTTCAGCTTTTCTAAGTAATTTGCAAGCTCTTGCATGAGCGTATTGAATTGAAGCGCAACCTCTTTCAAAGCTTAAAGCTTCATCCCATTTGAAAGTGATATGCTTTTCAGGGGATAATCTTGCAATGTAGTATCTGATTGCACCAATACCAATCTCTTCAGCGATTTCATCTACGGTTGCCTCATCAAGTTCAGGTCTTCTTGAAGCGATTTCCTCTTTAGCTCTCTTTACAGCTTCATCCATCAATTCATCTACAGAAATGAACACTCCTCTTCTTGTAGACATGGACCCTTCAGGCAAGGTGATGAATTCATAGAAGATTACTTCCATCTTGTCGCTGTTAGGCTCGATTTCTTCAAGAATTTCAAGTGCAAGTTCCACTTGTCTTGCAGCTAATTTGTGGTCAGAACCGAAGATATCCAATACCTTATCGCATTTCTTGCATTTGTAGATGTGGTATGCAATGTCTCTTGTAGAATATAAGCTTGTTCCGTCTGCTCTTCTAAGTACAAGATGCTTGTCAATACCATACTCAGTCAAGTCAAGGTACAATACATCCTCTTTTCTTGCATAGCCGATTTCATACAATTCATTGGTGATCTTGTCGACAATGCCTGTTCTTACGAATTGCCCTTCCCAAATGAATGCATCATGCTTAACATTCATTCTTTTCAAGGTTTCCTTTACACCATCAAGACAGCTGTTTACAGCATATTCGAACTTTTCGTCAAGTTCAGATGGGCCTCCTTCATATTTTCTGATGGTTGCGTCTACACCATCACCTAATGACTCATCCTCTTTCAACATTTGATTGACCTTGAAGTAAAGCTCTCCAACCTTATGGTCTATCTTTTCGGATGGCTGGTCTTCAAGTTTCAATCCAAGCTCTTCCATACCGAAAACAATCATAGCCAATTGCCTTCCCATATCGTTTACATAGTATTGGGTATCCACTTCTCTACCTGCTTTGGTTAAAAGTCTTCTGAGTGAATCCCCTAAAACAGAGTTTCTGATATGGCCAATATGCAAAGGACCGTTAGGGTTAGCTGAAGTGTGTTCCAATATGATCTTTTCATCAACTTTTGGAAGTGCACCGTAATCGTCATCTACAGAATCCAACAATTGCTTTGCAAAGATATCATGATTGATGAAGAAGTTTACATAAGGTCCAGTAGCTTCTACTTTAGCGAATATTTCAGGAAGTTCTATCTTTTCTACAACTTCAGGAGCAATTAAATTTGGAGCCTTTCTTAAATGCTTAGCCAATTGGAATGAAACTGTGCTAGCTAAATCACCTAACTCTGGATTAGGTGGAAACTCCAACTTAATTTCATCATCAAAATCACAGTCGAATTGATCAACTGCTTTTTTTAAAGCTTCTTGAGCTTCAGATTTTATTTTAAAGTACATATAAACACCGATAAATATAAGTTCAATAGCTTTGCCATAGATATTAAAGCCATTTTTCTATAAAAAATTATTGTTAAAATAATAAAAATAACGATTAATTAAAATTGATTAAATATGTGTAGCCATTATTTTAAGCTATGATTAAATCAATATAATTAATCATGAAATATTAAAGTCCTCTAATCCATATGGAGATATATCCTATTTTAGGAATAATTATAGGTTGTCCATTAAAAGTT
>JAGCBE010000010.1 GCA_017652345.1 Methanobrevibacter sp. | reverse complement strand
TAAATAAAATTAGATTAAAAATCATTTTTATTCTAAAATAAGAATTGAAATTATTTAAAAAATAAAATAAACTGATTTAATTAAAAATAAATTTAAGTTATTTAAGTATAAAAAATCGGAAAATGAAAATATCATTTTAATGAATAGAAACAAAAATGGAATTTGGAGAGAAATAGTGCAAATGATCTACAAAAAACAATATTAAAATAACTAAAGAATAGTATAAAAAATATATAAAAAAATATTAAAAACAATTAGAAAAATGATTAAAAAAATAAGAAAAGTTATCACAATAAGTGATAACATTAAAGCATTGTTGCAACAAGGAAGTATAATACAGAAGTTACGGAAGGTACGGTAAGGTTATCGATACCACCATAACTGATTGCTTCACAAATAGTTGCAATTGCAGAAATAATCAAGATGTACCAGAAATTAAGCTCTGGAAGTGTGTATCCCATTGCAGTGTAGAATACCCATACGAATACGGAAAGCACTGCAGTTACGGAAAGCATTGCAAGGGAACCGGCTACAGATTTCTCTCCACCAAATATGTGATATTTGATTCTTCCCCATTTAGCTCCAACAAGAGCTGCAAATCCATCACCGTATACCAATGGTACAATAGCCAATGCCACAATCCAAAGCAAGTTTGGATCAATCAATATTGGATAAATCAAGAGCAAGATAGACCAAATCAATGCATAGAAGAACAATCCTAATGCATGACCTGATTCAGTAACGCTGTTCTTGATTGTAATTGGGGAGTACTCTGTTAGGAAGAAGAGTGCTATGGTAACAGGTAATGTAATGAATAAAAGCATAATCCATGGATCTGAGAAGAATGGCATAGCAAATATCATATTCCCTACCATAATGTGAAGGAATTTACGGGAAACTTCCGGTCTACTTTTCAATACTTTCTCCGCAAGGAAGAAAATTATACCTACATAAGCATAAACAACAATCAACGCTATTATATCTGATGTTAACATAATATCTACTCGTTAAATTCAAAATATTAATTAAATTAATAAAACTCCTTTTTTAAATTTTAAATGATAAAAGAATAAAATGATAATTAAATTAGTTAATGAATTATAATGATAAAAAAAATAATGCTATAGATAGAATCTATCTAATCTATAACATTATGAGTTCTGTCATCATCATATTCTCCGTATTCACAACCTGCATTTTCTACTTTTATGTGGTCAATCAAGGTTCCATCTTTTTTCATCAATTTGATTTCACCGTAACCGCTTCCACCGTTCCAAAGACGGGTGTGAAGTTTTTTACCGGTAGGAGCTTCATAATTGAAAAGCATCATTTCATCACGTTTGCAGTAGAGTTTCAATTCAAGCTTGCTGTTCCAGTTACTGCAGTTGATGTACCATTCGTTGTCCACTTCTCCTTCCTTGAATCCGAAATCCACTCTTACATTATTCCAGAATCTTGCAAAGTTGTACTCATACATTTTTCCTTCATAGTAGAATCCGATCAATAGCTTACGAGGAAGGGAAATACCGAATGCCTTAGGTTTTCCACCACCAGCTTCAAAAGCGGAGTTGTTAAGTTTCTTGCCGGTAATTAAGCTTGTTAAATTACAGGAGGATATCCATAACCAAGGGCTTGTAAAGTCTCCACCCCAGTTCTTGTCTGCATATCCAAAGGATTTTTCAGGAATCACTTCATACTCAACACCATCCAATTCAACGGTTCCGCTGTATTGAGTCTTGATTCCTTCAGCGTGCCAAAACATTTCAAAAGCGTTTATTTTTCTAAAGAAACTGTTAGCACCATAACCTACGTTAAAAGTAATTTGCTTGTCAATATCCAAATCCCATTTCATTTCCCCTGCATCAGACATGTATTCAGGATGGTCACGTGCTTCTTCTTCAGTGACTTTACAGTAACCGGTCATGTGAGTTTCAGTTAAGCTGTATTCTCCAATCTTGATGTCTAATTTATCGTCAGGACATTCAAAGTCTTTCATGGAATAGAAGTTATGGATCTGTTTAGGGTCTTCTCCATATGCTCCGACTTTTAACATACAGTAAGATGGTCTTTTTCCTGCTTCAATGTTTTTAGGGTCTTGTCCTAAAGTAGGTTCATCTTCAGCCAAGTCAGGGTTACAGACGAAGTATTCTATAAAGAATGGTCTTGGTTCCCCAGTTTCCTTATTGTAAGCAGTGAAAGAATGCCACCACCAGTCATAACCTTGCTTAGCAAGGGGACCTTTCAACATAAAATGGTCTCTTTTCAAATCACTTTTATTCATTCAAAATCCTCCAAAAGAAAAAAATCATATTATTTGATAATTTAATTATTATAAAATCAACCAGTGAATTAAATAAATTTGACAAGTTAAATCGCCAAATGATTGAATAATTAAAAAATCGACTAATATATCTTATATTTTAATTTATATTATCTTTATAATAAATATTTTATTATTTAAATATGGGAAAATTAAAAAATTGATTAAAAAAAGAGAATTAAAAAATAACTAAAGAAAAAATTGATTAAAAAAAAGAGAATTGAAAATGGAATTAAAAAATAGCTAAAAAAAGGTAATGATTTTGATCATTCAATCATCATCATAATCAAATATGCTAAAGTCCATACCTTTTGAAAAGCTTTGGTCGATAAGGTGTGCAATGAATTCCTCAAATGAAACTTCCTTATCTTCACTTAAGATGTCCGCTTCATCTG
>JAGCBE010000093.1 GCA_017652345.1 Methanobrevibacter sp. | reverse complement strand
TGCAGCTAACGTATTCGCTATCAGAAACGACGAAGGTTTACCACTTGAATTAAGAGGACCTAACTATCCTAACTATGCAATGAACGTAGGTCACCAAGGTGAATATGCAGGTATTGCACAAGCACCTCACAGTGCTCGTGGAGACGCATTTGCAGTTAACCCTCTCGTAAAGATTGCATTTGCTGACAAAAACTTACCATTCGACTTCACTAAAGTCAGAGCAGAATTTGCTAAAGGTGCTTTAAGAGAATTCGAACCTGCAGGTGAAAGATCTATCATCATTCCAGCAAAATAAGTTTGGTGTAAACGGGAATATATAAATAAGGTTTTTAATCTATAGGATTTTTTATCCTATTAGATTTTACCTTATTTATTTTTTTCAATATGATATTTGTTTGTATAAAGTAGAATGGATTTTTTTTCAATTTATTTTGAAAATAATAAAATGCATTTTATAAAAAAAATTTAAAAAAAATAATTTGAAGAGAGGAATTTAACTTAATTTAAATGGATTTATTTTCAATTGATTTTGATAAATCGCTTTAAAATTAAGGTAATGCTAAAAATAATTGATAAAATTTGAGATTTTTTAGTAAAGCTTATATATAGTGTTTTAAAAAAATTATAGAATATAGAGAGTTTAATGTCTCTAAATTAATTAATTTTAAGTTTATTTTAATTTAAGTAGACTTGAAAAAATTCTTGGTTTATCTTTTTAATTATTCAGGTTTAATTATTAAGATTTTTAGATTTATTCATCAAATATTTCATTCTTAACACTTTAAGGATTTAATCTAGCTAGATTAAAAGCTAAGTGGTTTGCCTTGGCTTATTTGATTTATAAAATCTTTGTTTAAGTTATGAGGTATAATCATAAAGTATAAAATCATTCAGATGTTCTAAAAATGGTCTAAATTTTGCTTTAGTCCATTATTTAGTCCATTTTTATTTTATGTCTTTATGGTTTTATATTTGAGCAGAATATGTCTAAATGTGATTAATAGGAAAGTTAATCACGTAATAGTTTATTAAATAATTAAATTTAATAAAATTTAAGGAGGAAAAGAAAATATGGACCCTATTACATTAGGTGTAGTCGCATTAATGGGTGCAGCAGCAACCATTGCTGGTGCTGCAGAGGACTTAGAGTCTGACATCGGTTCACAAAGTAACCCTAACTCACAAGTTCAACTTGCTCCACAAATGGGACATTTACACCGTATGATCAATAAGGCAGCTTCTGGTGAACCAGTAGCATATGGATGCTGGTGTGGTATCGCTGGTGGTATCGCAGCTCTTGCAATGGGTATGGGTATTATACCTATAGTCGCAATTGCAATGGGTTCTACTGTTGCTGCATTTGTTCACGCAATTTATACAGTCACATCACACATGGGAAGGATTGTTGGTCAATCTCAATTTGAACAACCATTATTCATGGATGTATTAACCCAATCCTTAGGCCCTATCGCAGCTCATGGTTTTATAGCTAGTTTCGGTATTGTAGGAATCGCTTACTTAATGACCCTTCCATTAAATGGACTTGGACACCCATTCCCATTACCTTTACTCGCAGTACTATGGGGAATTACTATTGGTGCAATCGGTTCATCCACAGGGGATGTACATTACGGTGCAGAAAGCGAATACCAAAAATTCGATTACGGTGGAGGTACTCCTGTAGCTATTCAAGGGGATATCGTAACCAAAGCTCCTCTCGGTGCTAAAAACTCTATCGATGTAGGTAACTTCTGTGCTAAATATGGTGGACCTTTAACCGGTTTCTGTTTCGGACTTATTGTTTTCGTAAGCTTCTGGATTACTGTTGTATTCGGAGCTGTTGGAGGACAAATCGTAGGACTTATCATCGTTATTTTATTAATCGCTGGTAACTACTTCCTTGAAAAGTCTGCAAGAGAAAAATTCGGACCATATGAGGAATAAGGAGGTTACATTATGAATCTTATTATATTTATTATATGTGTTGTAATTGCAGGTATTATTATGGGTGGAGGTGTACACTTCATTC
>JAGCBE010000092.1 GCA_017652345.1 Methanobrevibacter sp. | reverse complement strand
TTTGAATTCTTCAAGAGAGCATTCATTTTCGATTAAATAATCGGTAGTTGATACCACATCACCAATACCGAAACCTAATTCTCTGTTTTCTCTTACCATAAACTCATCAAAATCAGTTGTATCGTCTTCTCTTCCTCTTAAAGAAATTCTTTTGAATCTGGTTTGAGGACTTGCATAAATGGAAACAGAAATGAAATCGTCAAAGTTTTCCTTAAAAAGTTCAATTTCATATGGGCTTCTTATTCCATCAATTAAAACTGTTTTAATATTCTTGTCTTCTTCAAAAAGATCTTTTATTTTTTGTACAGTTAATTCAGCCACAATATATTGTCCAAATTCTTCTCTTAAAGTTCTGGCAGTTGTACCTGTATCTTCCCCTCTTTCTGCAGCCTTTTCTCTAATTATGTCACCCATACTAACTACAAGTGCACCTTTTTCCATTGCAGTGTCGAAAAAAATACTTTTTCCAGAACCTTGTAAACCAGTTACTCCTATTACTTTCATTCTATCCCATTTGATTTTATTTTTTCAATTGTTTGTAAATTATCAGTTTTAGAAAAATATATCTTTATTTTTAATTGTTATTAAGTTTATCTTAAAAATTAAACTTATTCTAAGATTATTTTAATTTAATCGCAGCCAATGAATCCTTTAGGTTTTGTTCATTGGAGAAATTATTAACGATATTCTCTAGGAACTCCTTGTCATCTGCCTTTCCTGATTGCCTGAATTCCTTAGCTATTTCAGTCATCAATGGAACAGCTCTGACAATATTGTCTACAATGCTTATGGTGGACATTTTAGCTGTTCTTGAAAGTGGATTCAAGTCAATGCATATGATCTTTTTGCCGTTTTGAACCAATACCTCTGCTCTATCCCCATCTTCAAGAGGAACAAGCATAACGTCTGCAATATAGCTTCCTTCCTTGCTTGCAGTAGCTCTTGGGCTATTTAAATTGTCTATATATAACAATTCATCATCATTTGTACCAAGAATATCTTCCCATCCCCTTTCCTTAAACATTCTTGTAATTATTTCCACACGTTCAGGGGTTCTATAAAATAGGTTGATTTCAATTTTGGAATCGGTTGCCTTTGCAAGCTCAATGATCTCATCAATAGCTAATGCAGTTGTATTTCCATTCACTGACAATACAGGATTTTCAGCAAGCAATATTGTTGCAACTGCTGCTTCGCATGCCTTTTTAGCAGTTTCTGTAGTCTTTTCTCCAATCAAGTAATCGAATGTTTCACCTCTTCCATGGGCAATCATTCCAGAATCTGCCAAATATCCTTCCTTAAAGGCATTCTTAACTTTATCTCTTAATAATAATGATTTATAACGTGGATGAGTTTTAGGTATCATATTTAATAATATGGTTAAATTGATTAATAAAATTATAGTTAATGATTGATTTGATGGGTGATTGAATGAAAATTAATTGTATTCTATTTATATGATAAATAATAAACTATAATTAATTGTTAATTATTAGAATTTTTAAAAAATTTTTAACAAATCCTATGGAGAATTACTTATGGATGAAAGAGTTGAAAATCCAGAACTTAAAGAAATCATGAAAACCAGACCTGAAGAAATGACTGAAGATCAATTGGAAGATTTTGTAGATGCCTTTATGGAAGCTACATTCATAATTCCTGCTGAATTGAATTCAGATATTGAAGCTCTTGAAGGAAAAACCGATGAGGAAATAGCATTGGATGAAGAGATTGACCTTGAAATCATGAGACTTGAAGATGAAGACGGAAATGTTCTCTTCCCAATTTACACCGATGACGATGAGCTTGAAAAATTAGCAGAAGAAGAGGATTTCGACATTTTCGGTTTAGTTATTTCCGCTGAAGACCTTGCAATGCTTCTTTCTGATGTTGAAGATGATGAGTTTGATGGTGTTGTAATCAATCCATTCCACGAAAATGCTGTAGAACTTCCTTTGGAAGCTATTTGCGAGCTTTATGATTTTGAGGAATGTGATGATCCAGATTGTGATGACCCAACCCATAATCATTAAATGAAACAATAAAGACATGTTGTTTAGCAGATTTAGAAGAAAAAATAATGATCTAATGGTTAAGAAGCCATCTGAAGAAGTCTTAAAAGCTCATAATGATGCTGAAATCATTATCAATGAGAACAATATAGACAGATTCCTTTTGAACATGTTTATGGATAAGAAAGGAATCAATAGGTTCCATACCACTCCTGAGCTTGTTAATGAGTTCCTAAATTCAGATTGGTTCTTAAACCTTGACTTGAAATGTCTTCTTCAAATAAACGATGAATCAAAAAGAATTCGCACTAATGCTTATTTAACTAAAAATAAGATAATTTTCAAAGAAAAAGCAGATATAAACATAAGTTATGACAGTATCATTGATTGCAAGATTGATGGAAAAAAAGTGGATATAATCTGTGATGATGTCTCTTATAAGGTAATGTTCACCAATAGGAACTTGGCTGAGCTATTCTTTGATTATATCTCAAATGAATCTTAAGCTTTCACTATGCAAGTTAAAAATTAGATTTAGTCATTTTTTCGTTATGGAAATAATCATAAACATTAGTTGCTGCTTTTTCATTCATTCCATTAACTTCTTTTATCTCATCAATGCTTGCTTTTTTAATGGCTTCTAAATCTCCAAAATGTCTTAAAAGCTCTATTTTTCTTTTTTTACCTATGCCAACAATATTATCCAATGGTGATTCCTCAATCTTTTTGGACCTTAATTTTCTATGATATGTAACTGCAAACCTATGGGATTCATCCCTCACTTGCTGAAGCAGATGAAGTGCTTCATTGTCTTGAGGAATTCTTATTGGAAAACTGCTGTTTGGAATATAAATTTCTTCAAATTCCTTAGCAAGACCGATTATAGGTATATGTGTAAGATTATATTCTTTCAAAACATCTACAGCCATGCCTAATTGGCCTTTTCCCCCATCGATTACGATAAGATTAGGCTCTTCCCCTAATTTTAATGGAACGATTCTTTCAGTTTCTGCTTCGTTATTTTTCAAGTGTCCTTCATTGATTCTAATCTTTTCATAATGAAAATAGTTAATGCTTAGACTATTCCATATGATTTCATAATAATGACTAAATATTTCTTGAGATATAATCAAAAAACAATTCTGGCAAGTTCTTATTGGTAAACATGAACTTATAGGAAACATCATC
>JAGCBE010000091.1 GCA_017652345.1 Methanobrevibacter sp. | reverse complement strand
TGATGAACAATTATTATGGGAACGTTTTTCTGAAGGAACCATAGTTACTGGAACTTTAAACACTTTCCCAATACCCGGCGATGAAAAAAAATTATATCTTGACACAGAAACAACTATATTATATTATTTTAAATTCACAACCAACGAATTAGATTTTAATCTAATTGCGCGTATTGGAGGAGCTATTGTAGGCACTTCAATTATTGGAGATACAGAAGATATAATAAAATATCTTTATCTTCCAATTCACGCATTACCAATAGAAAATACAATATTAAATAATGGGTGAGTTCATTATGAAACTCACCCTTTTTATTTTAATTAAAGGTGATTAAATGAAAATATGTGATATTAGACATTGGCAAGGCGATATAGATTGGGAGAAAACTCGTAAGGAGCTTTCTCTCGCCATTTTTCGCGCAACAAAAGACAAAGAAGAAGACCCTCGTTATATAGATTATACCACCAATTGCGGCATTCCCTATGCCGCCTACTGCTACTTACATGCTTCTAATGCTGAAGAAGCGCGTGAAGAGGCACGCGTTTTTGTTGAAGTAGCAAATAAAGCTATTAAACGTCCACTCTTCTATATTGGCGATATAGAACATGAAAATCAAAATGAAAACAATACAGAAGAAATTTGTTATGCATTTTTAGATGAACTTAAAATCCTAAGATGCGAACGTATTGGTCTTTACATCAATACACGTTTCCCTTATTGCGGCCGCGCGCTCAATCTTTGTGATATTATATGGATACCTCATTGGGGTGATAATAATGGTGAAATTCCTCCTGTAGACCGTGCTCCTGAATACTACTGTGATTTATGGCAATATACAAGTAAAGGGCATGTAGATGGTATAAAAACAGACGCGGATTTAAATATTATTTATGGTAATAAAACTTTAGAATGGTTTTTACAAGACGTTCATTCCACATTAGGAGAACGGTTATTAAATAATGGGAAAAAAGGAAATGATGTTAAAGAACTTCAAATTATATTAAATAAATTATTAAATCGGCAGCTAATAGAAGATGGAGAATATGGCCCCGCTACTAAAAAAATAGTGAAAGAATTTCAACTGCTCCACAACTTAGAAGCAGACGGAATTTATGGTGTCATAACACATCAAGCCTTAATAGAAGCAAATAAACTTTATGAACGCAGTAAAAATAAAGAATTTCCAAGTTTTATTGTAAATAAAAATTATACTCCAATTTATGGCGGCAATAACGATAAATTTGACATTATTCGCACTTTAAATAAGAATTTCCGAATTTGTCCAATTTTTAATGAACAAAATCAACCTTTAATTAACAATAATTATATGGCAATTAATTTAGGTAATCAAATTGGGTGGATATATACTCAATATTTAACACAAATTAAATAATGGAGGTAATACAATGAAATATAATCAATCAAATACCCCTATTGTTTGTTTTCAATCTCAAAGTACTTGTTATCGCGGTACTAAACCAATGGTTGTAAAAGGAGTTTTATGGCACTCTACGGGTGCGAACAATCCAAATTTATCTCGCTATGTCCAACCTTCTGACACATTAGCTTTGCGGGCACAAGATACCTATAAAGACCGTGATGAGGCATTACGTATTATTGGTGTAAATAAATATAGTAATGACCTTAATCATAAAGAACGTAGTATGGGAATGAATGCATGGATTGGCAAGTTAGCAAATGGAACAATTGCCACTATTCAAACAATGCCTTGGAATTGGGCACCGTGGGGATGTGGCGCGGGTTCGCGCGGTAGTTGTAATGATGGTTGGATACAATTTGAGACGTGCGAAGATTCTTTAAGTGACCCCGCGTATGCTATACAAGCATATCAGGAGTCTGTTGAGCTAACAGCCTATCTTTGTAAAATGTTCAACATTGACCCACATGGCTATGTAGATTTTAAGGGTGTCAAAGTCCCTACAATCATTGACCATGCAACAAGTCACGCACTTGGTTTAGGCAATAATCATGGTGATATTGCACACTGGTATCCTAAATTTGGTAAAAGTATGGCAACTGCGCGCGATGATGTTGCGGCAGTTCTCGCGGGCGCATCTAATGTAATAATTAGTGCTCCTTCTAACACAACCGATACTTATCCAACATTACGGCGCGGTAGCACTGGCGAAGATGTTAAAAAATTACAAAATACATTACTTCAATTAGGTTATGCTTTAGGTGCGATTGATGGACAATTTGGTCCAGCTACCGAATCAGCTGTTAAATTATTTCAAGGTACACAAAAACTTACAATTGATGGTATAGTTGGTAAAAATACTTGGATGGCACTTGAAGCCGCTCTAAAAACAAAAGAAACGCCCATTGTTGTAGCAAAAACATACACCGCTACAATTCGCGATCTTACTAATGAGCAGGCACAAGAATTAAAAACTAAATATACAAATTGTGAAATTAAAGAACAATAAGGAGGTAATTCATAATGACAATTATGTCAAAACGAGGCAGCCTCGATAATGTAGTAACATATGAACATATTTGCGATACAACCGCAGATTTAGAAGATATTAATCCTAATTACATCACCCTGGGTTCAGTTGCGATTGTTCTTGAGGGTGAAGCCGGATTAGAAGTTTATATGGCTAACAGTAATAAGGAATGGATTCCTTTAGTTGGCGGCACTTCAGATGAAGATGAGGATGAAGATCCGGAACAAGACCAAGGTTAAGGTGGTGACAAATAATGGATATACTTGATATTTTAGTTGCGCGCGCCTTAACTCCTCAAGGACAAATTGAACAATATGCTGCGCTTTCCCAAAAAGCTATAGCAAAAGCCAATAAGGCTATCAGTAATGCTAATGAAGTAATTGATAATATTGATACCATTACAGAACAAACTAATACTAATAATACAAATGCTGCTGCTGCGTTAGAAGATGCTAATGCGGCACTTGAATTAGTAAATGACGCTCTTGCTCAAATTGATGATAACATAGTAGAATCTATAGATGACGAAATTGATAAGTTAGCGCATACATTAGTCCAAAATATAGAGACTAATTATACTTCTTACGATTTTGTAACTACATATCCAAGCGGATTAGTTACTACATTACAAAATTTAATTAAATATTATAATGCTCCCGGTCAAAATACAGATGGCACAATGACCCAAAAGGCTATTACTGATGCTTTAGCTGAAGCCGGTTCTAATATTCATTTTGATACTAACGATGCCGGTTATATGACAGTAGTTAAAAGCGATGGAAGTTTGGGCGCAAGTGAAGTACTTGAAACTGATGTTCTTGAAGCATTAGCTCAATTAGGAATTTATCATACTAAAGAAGCAATTGGTTTAACAATTGATTATGAAGCCGGTAGCTTTGAACGAGTTTATGAAGCCAAAGGTCTAACACCAGGCGCAGACTTTAATAAATACTCTATGTATGGCGGCCGCAGACGTTGTATTGTTGATGCTGCAGGTCAAATAGTTGCTTGGTATGGCGACAATAATTATATTGAAGATGGTTCTATTGGTCAAGTAATGATATATCAACCTAAATTCTATTATCAACGTCTACCAATTAAAACAGCAAATGGTTTAGTTGGTAAAATAGTACGTAAAGAAACTATCGCTATTAGTGAAACATTACAACCCGGTTTTAAAATTCACCCTGCCTTTGTTGATACTAATGGTAATACATTAGAATATATACTTCTGCCTGCTTATGAAAGTTGTTATTATAGCGAAAGCAATAGTAGCTTCGTGACAAATGACAGTGGAACTATGAATTTTGAATATGATAGTTTAGCTTCTATCGCTGGCGCGAAACCTTGTAGTGGTGTTAGTAATCAATTCACGGTAATAAATGCTGAGCAGATGGCAAATAATATTGGTCAAGGATGGCATATTACAAATGCCGCAGCAGAAAGCGCTAATCAAATGTTAATGTTAATTGAATTTGGCACATTAAATGGTCAAACTGCGCTTGAAGTAGGACTTTCTAACTTACCCAATACAGAAGGATATAATTGCGCTTCTCAAACAGGTTCAACTTCTTCTCTTGGTAACACAAGTGGCGCGGCGTCATCCACAATTAATATTACTAATAATCAAATTAATACTTATGATGCTGCCGGCCGCCGCGCAATTAGTTATCGTGGTATGGAAAATCCTTGGGGAAATACTTGGCGTTTTATTGGCGGCTTAAATATTTCTGGTTCTGGAGCACAACGTGGTGGCATTCCTTACATTTGCTCTGATTTCAATTATACACCAACACAAATTTCCAGTAATTATATTAGTGCCGGGTTCTCTTTACCCGCAAATAATGGATGGATTTCTGCTATGGGTTATGGCGAAGAAGCATTAGATTGGTTATTAATGCCTGCTGAAGCTACTGGCGCAAATAGCGCATTACCCGTTGGTGATAATGTATGGGTTACTTCTAATCTTAATGGTATTAATAGTATTCAGATCGGTGGTGACTGGCGGCACGGAGATAGTGCAGGAATTTTCTATTATGCTTGTGATAATGCGCCTACTCGTTATGCTCGTACTATTAATGCACGTATTATGCATATTCCTACATATAATAATTCAATTTATACCGCTAATATTGCTTCTTGGACTAATCAAATACAGGGGTGATAGATAATGACGAATTTAGGCCGCGTTCGCGGAAATGATAGACCTCAAGAAATTCAAATCGCTAACTCTTCTGTATTTATTGCTTCTAATATTCAAACTTATGAAGAAACTATAGATGAGCATTACATAAGTGGTTTTGAATATGATTTAATACAATATAGTAAAGATGAATATCTATTACTATTAGCGCAACAAAATAATGAATTAAAAGATGAGTTACAAGCGGCTAAAATATTATTGGGGGTAGAATAATATGACTTTAACAGAATACGCGCGAAAATTACGCCCCTTAATAGAAAAAGCCGCTTTAAGTTTAGATGACATAGATTCTTTAGAAGCTAAAGATTTATTTCCTATTTGGTCTGGTGCAAGCGTAGAATATAAAATAAATGATAGAGTTCGTTATGATTCTATTTTATATAAATGTTTACAGCAACACACTTCTCAAGAAGGATGGACACCCGTCGCAGCGGCATCTTTATGGGCAAAAGTATTAATTCCCGATCCTCAAGTTATCCCCGATTGGGAACAACCTGGTAGCATGAATCCATATATGCGCGGTGACAAGGTACGTTTTGACGGCCATATATATGAGTCTGCTATTGATAATAATGTTTGGAGTCCCGCGGCTTACCCAGCAAGTTGGACACTAATAGAATAAATATTTGACTTTTCGTCAAAATTCTGCTATAATATTTATTGAAAGGGCGAGGATGATAGCTCTCGTCTATGGGCATTTAG
>JAGCBE010000090.1 GCA_017652345.1 Methanobrevibacter sp. | reverse complement strand
ATTAATTCTATTCCTTTTTTAGTATATACTTTAAGCATAATATCCTTATTGATAGTTATATGTATCTCTATCGCTCCAAACCTTATTTGGAGTTGCATCTCCCTCAGCCCATTCTAGCTTAATATCTCCATTTACATCTGTCGTAATCATATATATAGCCCAAACAGCTTCATCTGCATCTGCTGATATAGAATTGCATGTCCCTACATATATGCTTCCGCTTGTTGTTTGGCTATCTGTATAAACTGTTTGACTTGGTACTCCCATAATTTTCTATCCTTTTGAAATAATAAAATTTGCTATATCGTTCGCCGTGTTTGTTTTCACAGCAATAACTAAAATTAAAACTAATAATACAAAAGATATTTTGTAAAGCATTTTTTTATCTGCTTTTTTGTCTAATTTTTTTTCTATAGAAATTAAATCGTCTTGAGTTGCTTTATTTTCTAATTCAATTTTGTGATTATTGATTGAAAGAATAATTTCCTTAATATCGGCACGAATGCCTTTGATATCTTCCCTTAATCCAATCACAAAATCTCTTAAGAATTCATTCTCGTTAGTCATTATTTCTCAAGCTCCTTTTTGTTTCCTCTTTCTAATTCTTCAACTCGTGCTTCAAGGGCTTCGACTTTAGCATTTAATTCTTGAACGGCTTTAATTAAATAAGGCGTAAACATACCATATTCTACCGCTAGCATATCTTTTTCGTCGTCCTCGCCGTGTAAAACTACATCTTTTATTTCAGGCGTAAACTCCTCAATATCTTGAGCTATTACTCCTATATGTTTGTAATGTTTTTCATCTTCGGTCTTATATCTGAATTCTTTGATATTTATTTTATTAATCGTTTCTATACCGTTTATCGTTGTTTCTTTTATGTCTTTTTTAAGCCTTATATCTGAACCTGGATATGTACTAACAGGGTTCTCGTCGCCTGATTTTCCTGCTGTAATCTTTCCGTAATATCGGAAATTTCCACTAGCCCCTGCTCCTGTCGCTGAACATCTAATCCTTACTTGCGTATCGCTTATTAATCGCAACTCTCCACTTGCTGATAAATATATTGCTCCATCGTCCCTACTTATATTACCAGCGTTAATTGTTACATTACCTAGCTTGTTTGTCCCTGTAAATGTATTATTCAACGCAGTATTTGCCCAGCCTGTTCCGAAATCAATGGTAGTACCACTAGATTGGTTAAGAGTAAAATTATTCCCTAATTGTCCACCATTAATCTTAAAATTTATAGTAGAGTTATTAGCAGACACTTTATTATTAAAAGTGTTCCAATCAGCACTTGATAGGTAGCCCGAAGCACTTGTGGTTGCTTTTGCTATACTAAGTGTATTACTACTTAACGACAAAGGTGTTGAAGCTGTAATTGTATCTTGTTTTCCATTAAAAGTATTCCAATCTGTACTTGATAATGCTCCACTTGTGCTTGTGGAAGCTGACCCAATTGAAATATTATTGCTTGAAATAGTTAAAGGTGAAGTAGCAGTCATCGGTGCTAGCTGTTCAAGCATAAATGAATTAAAATATTCTTGATCTACATCATATCCTAATGTTTGTGTATTATAAGAAGTTACATAATGTTTATTTATTCCTCTATTTCTACTTATTACAATAGGATTATCTTGGTCATACACCAATAAATCAAAATTATATGGAGCTAATTCACCTGATTCTGGAATACTCATAGCTTTAATTTTAAAGCTAATTTCTGAACCTATCGGATATATTATTTCACTAATATTAATCAAATCTTGTTTAAATTGAAAGTTTAATTCGTTGTAACTATTTGTAATTAAATCAACAGATTTCTGAAATATAGTCATTGGTAGACCATTATTTACATCTTGATTTGTAATAGTTAATGTAAATTCAAAACTCCAATTTCTAATTGTAGTGTTTCTTATCGGAACGAGAACTTCATATGTAAATGTATTATTTAATTTTGTTTCTTGTGTTGTCGTGTAAGTAAAATTAGCTATATTTTCATAAGTGTTTGGACTTATAGAATTTAATGTGTAATTAGTCCCTGTTCCCGTTGGTGCTGTTGTGGAAAGTGTACCTGTATAAACATCGGTCCAACTGTTCGCATATAATACGAAAGCGTCAGTAGATAAATTAGTTAGTGCATTATCTGTATAATTATTTGCGCTTGTGATAGCGTTATCAATAGCCGTTCTTGTTGCTTTCTCTGATGCGTATGCCGTATCAGTTGCCACTGAACTTGTTCTTACTGTT
>JAGCBE010000089.1 GCA_017652345.1 Methanobrevibacter sp. | reverse complement strand
CCTCTATGAGTATTTTCAGAAACCCTAATCCCTAAAGTACCTGTTTCCTTGAATAGGATATTCACTAAATGGTCTACCAAATCTGGCTTGGAAATGATTTTAATCAAATGACCTGGCCTATTTTTCTTCATGGTAATTGGAACCATTGAAACATCTCTTGCCCCTTCAATCAAGAGCATGTCAAACAAGAATCCTAATTCCTCACCAGACATATGGTCAATATTGGTTTCAATTACAGAAACCTTATGTTTTCCATTGACATTTCTGGATTTGATGACTCTTAATACGTTAGGGAAATCGAATTCCTTTGAACCGCAACCGTATGCAATCTCTTCAGGAGACATCATAGGAGCGAATTCTAAAAATTCATCACAGAACTCCATATACAAAGCGCATCCAGTAGGTGTTGCAAGTTCAGAATTGACTGGTCCGCCAATGCATTTGGCTTCTCCCTTTGAGAAATCCTTGAATGAATCATCATTTAAACCCTTGAGAATATCCAAGCTTGCAGGAGCTGGAACCGGAATTCTTCCATGTGCAGTTTCAACCACTCCACCGCCAACAGCAATAGGAAGACCAACCACCTTATCCTTATCCATTCCTAAATCAAAGTAAGCGCAAATGGATCCCAATACATCTGCAACAGCATCTGCAGCACCAACTTCATGGAAATGGACTTCTTCAAGGCTTTTGCCATGGACTCTGGACTCTGAAATAGCTATTCTCTTAAACACCTTTTTAGCCATTTCAACCATTTCATCAGTTAAATTTTCAATATCTGCATATTTCAAGAGATCAATCTTTTCAATGAAATCTTGAAAATGAATATGGCGATTGTTTTCATTATCCTCATCAATTGTCTTGACATTGCAAAATGTAGCATCAATTCCAGACTTATCTACCTTGTTTAATGACACTTCAACTCCACCAAAGTCAACAGCCACATCTTCCATAAGGTCTTTAACTTTTTCCCCGTCAGCTCCCAAGTCCACAAGAGCCCCAATAATCATATTCCCAGATATTCCTGCATTCTGAGGGTCAATAATATAAACCATAAAATTACTCCCTTAAGCTTTAATAGTAATCATAAAATTTTCAATCAATAATAAATCTGTTTAATAACTATTTAAATAAAATTCTCTAAAGTAATATATATAATTACAATTAAATAATATTTGTTATATAAATATATTTATAATTAGATAATTAATCAAATTATTAATATCATTAGGTATTAGGATAAAGCAATTGAAAAGAGGAATTTAATTGTCTAAAAAAAGTAAAAGCAATAAAAACAACAAGAAAATCCAAAGCATCAAAAATGAGTTGGTTAATGGTGAACTAATCAAAAATGAAGATGCATTATACATTAATAATCCAGATTATTTTTTAACATTCAGTGATTTGGAAATAAGTGATGGAATTGACATTATAGAAAACATCATGGTCTTGTCAGACAATTACATCAGTTTCAATAGGGAAAATGATGATGAACCATTAAACGATGTTGAACTAATGGAAATCACTGAAGAATATAAAGAAAATAATGAGATTGATGGAGGTTATATCGCTCAAAGCTTTGATAAAATAGATTTTATTAGCAATACCTATGATGATATAACTGTAATTACCGTAATTTCCAATGACCTTGAAGTTCAGGATTTTTACAATGAACTGAAAGTTGTCAATAGCTGGAAAGGGTTTGAGAATGCTAAAGTTGATTTTGGACATATAATTCTCTTAAATCATGCATTTAGTCCTAAATTACTCATACAACTTTATAAGGTGGCAACTAAGCAAAAAGCCAAATTCTTTGAATCGCTTCATTTGCCAGCTCACATAAATCATATCCTAAACAACAATGATTTCCTGGTTATTGCATCCAATCTTCCAGAAGAGACTTTAGATCAGGATTACATAATGGAAATCGGTTTAGACATTACCAATATGGAATATGAAGATGATGACATAGATTTAGATGAATTTATAGAAAGAATCGAAGATGCAGTGGTTATTAGTTGTGAAGATGCTTTGGAAAATATTGGTTTGAACATCGGAATACTCGATTATCTTGTCAGCAAAGGAATCCAAATTGGAGATATGATTGAAGTTGGAATGAGCCTTCTGGAAAATATGGAAGAAACTGATGAATTGAAAGAAAGATTGGAAAAGCAATTGCTTAAATCAGTTAGCGATAAAAACATCAATGCTCTCTTAATTGCAGCTATTAGACTTGAGGAAGACCTTCAAAAAGGAAGAGTCCGTGAAATAAACTTAAATGAGAAACTGGTTCATTTCTATCCGG
>JAGCBE010000088.1 GCA_017652345.1 Methanobrevibacter sp. | reverse complement strand
TTGTGCTTCTCTTGAAGTAGAATTATATAGTTCAATTGCCTCCTTCCCTTTGGATTGCTTGTACTTCAACACCACGGATTTGGTGGGATACTGGTTTCCTTTTTTGGATGCCATTTCCCATTCTCCTTTTCCGTTGATATTGTATTAAAAAAGCATCCTTTCGGATGCTCTTTAATCTTTTTTAGAAGTTGCACCGGTGCAACTAACCTTATTAATTTGATTTAGATGCTTTATTATTCATAGGTTTTATATATGAATAAATAATAAAATCACACTCATCGTTACTGCATTTATCAAGATATCCATTATATTTACTGATTATCTTGCCTTTACCACATTTCGGACAAATTTTAGGAGTGACTATTTTATTATCTTTAATATATTCATTAATATTAAATCTCATTAATCATCCCTCCAAGGTAAATACCAATAATCTCTATTAGTTTCTTTTATTATATCTTTTATTTCTTTTCGAGTCAATTGAGTTGAATTTTTCTCATGTTTTTTTTCTCTAATTTTACATTGTACTTCATTTTTTCGTGATGAGCCTTCCTGAGTTAAATGATAAACTTCATGAATAATTGTCTCAGATGTTTTTTTTAAGTTTTTTGTTTCATCGGCAAAAATTAAAATTGTTTTAGTATCAGGATATATTTTTCCATATAATACATTTCCTTTTTCATCTTTGTTATTTATTCCATAACAAAGTATAATTTCCGGTTTTTTTGTATTTATTAGAGAAATTGTATCCCTTCCAACTTCAGTTCTGTTTAAATCTTTTATAATATCTTTTATGCTTACAGTTTCAGATTTATTTGCCCTTTCGTCAACAGTGTAAAATACATTATTCTCAGTAGAAAGCTTTTTTAAATTATTTTTCCAAGCAATTTTTTCTTCTAATTTTTTCCCGATATTTCCAGTTAAACTATCTGCCTCTCTATTTATCGATTTTTGAACTCTTTCTTTAATTTTATCTTTTTCAGCATCCTCATGCCAAGCTTTTGACCATACATCCTGACGTTTACCGGTACCGGGATTATAATCCACGGAACATTTGCATCTTTCATGCCTTCTGTAAACATCTTTAGGTTCAGAGCCATAATCATAGGTTCCCTCGAGATCTTCACACCAATCACAGCATTTTGAACTGGCTTTTCTTATAATCTGCGGTTTTAAACCTGAATGAGCCTGAAAATCAACATTCTTTTTTAATGTATTATCAGCAACAGATTGAACAAATAAAGTCACAGGCTCATCCAAAATCCATTTTGTATCTTCAAACTGACCATTAGTAAGTTTATGAACAAGACCTTGAGCTCTGTCTTTGTCATAATCAGTTTTTTGTGCTCTTAAACCAATTTCGGCAGCACTATTCATATCTGACTGGACCTTTATAGCCACATTTGTTACTAAATTATGAGCATTGTTTAAGGTAGGATGTAAGATTTTTTCTGCCACATTCTGTGGAACATGGCCATTTGGAAGAATATCTTCAGTTATATTATCCAGTAAAGACTTTGACAAATCTTTTCCTACTCTATAAGACAGATCTTCTACTTCCTTGTATGTAGCTTTTCCCTCATTTATTTTTTCAATTAGACTTTTTATTTCTGCATCATCCTTAAGATTGTCACTCCAATCCGATTGTATCTGCTGCAGTAATTCCGGAGCCATATCCACCATTAGCATTTTCTCCTGGTTCAATTCCTGTAAGCTGTTTTAAATTGCCACTGTCAAAATATCCGGGAATTGCATTATTGATCTTTGCCGCTCCATCTCCTATTCCCGAAAGCATTGCAGCATCAGGTTCGAATATAGGTTTCCAGATTGGCTTCGTCTCATATACCTGGCTTCTGTCATAGCCAACATTATCACGTACACAAGCAGCAAGAAATCCTGCATTCAAGAATCCGCTTCCAAAAGTTCTTTGGGCTTTTCTGGCTGTTAATCTTAGATTTTCATGTGCAGCCTTAATTGCTTCCGCACTTGAAGGATTGTCTGTTACAAATCCTAAATCATCCATGGTTAAACCAGTCTCACCGGCAAACAATGCAGCAAACATTCTTAACTGCTCTGTATACGGAGACATACTCTGACTATTGAACTGTCCAACAGAAGGCTTTGTACCATCATCAGCTGCATCAAATCTTAAAAAGCTTGTGATAGTAGCTTTCCAAACATCAAATCCTTCAGCTTCAGGATCCATTCCCAAAACGTATTTCTGAGGAAAACTATAAAACTCTGCAGATATTTCCGATCTTTTAAGTGTTCTGACTGCACCATTCATAAGTTCCATAGATGCCCTGCTTATCCTGGAATGGCCAAAAGGCCTTTTAGCATCAGGTCTATATATAATAGGAACCAACAAAGGATACTTTGCCGGATTTTCACGAGTATCTATCAGTTTTCCTTTTTCATAATATTCTGTTTTACCGGCTATAAAATATGCTTCAAGATAAGGATTTTTGTTTTCATCTCTCTGAAGAACTGCATATCCTTCTGTAAGCATACCGGTAATTGGATCCATTATTCCTGTAGCATCTGAAGCATCTAATGCCTGGAGTCTCGGATAATTGTCTTCATCAGGAGATATATAAATAAAGCTGCAAGCACAAATTAAAGCTGAAAGTATAGCACTATCAAATAAAATATCCGAATTGTTCATCTGATAAATCATATTTATTTCATAATTATCATTATCAAATGAATCAAATATTAATCTATCAGCCAGAGAATCAACCGACTTTGAGCACCATCCCAGGACTTCTTTTAACCATCTGAATCTCTCATCATTATTCAAACGGAAGTCCTTTACTACATTTTTCATCTCGTAATACTTATAACGAGTGTCAATTCTGGTTTTCTTTGAAATTAATTTTTGTCTTAAATACTCAATTCCTCTGTA
>JAGCBE010000087.1 GCA_017652345.1 Methanobrevibacter sp. | reverse complement strand
TCGCGCTATTTTTGTGTATTTTTTACATTTTTTTAAAAAATTTTGTGTATTTTGCCTATTGACAAACGATTTTGCATGTGTTATAATGGTTTGAAGGCGCGCGGACGTCCGGAGCACGCCGATTCTACCATATTTTACCCACATTGTCAAATTTTTTTTGAAAAAATTCTGCACAAAAAATTTTTAAAAAATCCCAAAATTTTTGTTTATTTTGCATAATTTACCATAAAAATATTATGTAAACCTGGCAGGTTAGTCTTAACTAACTCCAGTTTTGTCAAGTTAATCTTGGTTAAAGACCTCTAACCGCTGTCCAAAGCAGCATTGAACGTCAACCGCGCATCTATAGGCATCGTCCGCGCAGTTGATTGATCTTATAGGCACAAGAGACATAGTTGATTGAACGGGGCGGTAGTAGCCGCGCACAGGAATTCCGCTCCATCTTTCGTTGTTTTACTCGCGCTTCGCGCTCGTTAAAATATGTTCATAGGCTCCTGAAACATAGTTATTTGGGAGCGGGACCATCCTTCGTGAGCGTAGCGAACAATAGAACTCGTCTAAGGTAGACTTTTTGCTGGAAGCGCGGAGCGCTGGAAGCTAAAAGTCTACCGTCCCATTATTATTTTATATTATATTATTATTTTATTTTTTCTAATTATATTATAGCAAAAATTTTTAAATAAATCAAGTAAAAGTGCAACAAATATAGTTAACGGTCGATTTTACGTTATAGAGAGGTGTTAGGGATGGTGGTCGGTCCACCACCAACCCGCCTTTTAACAATTCTCTGCTAAAATTTTGAGGAAAATATGCTAAAGTTCCTCAACCACTAGCACCTTTCTTAAACATATATTATATAAAAAATTCCGACAACTTTTTGGTCGATTTTTAACCAAAATACTTATTTTTATGCAGTTTCTCACCAAATTCTTGCAGCTGACTTAACGAATATATATATTATTATTGTTTAAGATGACTGCATAAAAATGGTGAACTTCCGCTTATTTTTCAGCTACTCTTCTATTTTCTTCATATATACCATTTAATTCCACATTAGTACCAATACATCTCTCATAAGAAGCATAAGCGCGTGAAGTAGTAAATAAATCATCCTTTTCTAATACTTTTTTACTTTCTCTAACTTGATAAGGAGATAAACCTGTTATTGCACATAATTCAGCCATAGTAAAAGGTTGGTTGTCATACATATATTGCACGCCTATCCATGTTTTAAGAAGCGGAACCCAACTTTTCTTTTCATGTTTTTTAGCTAACTTTTGACATCTTTCTGCCATATCTAAACTAATAGCCATATCATCACGAGTACGTTTAAATAAGAAAGCATTAAAATAATTTTCATTAGTTTCATCAATAGTATAATTAATATATTTAGCTGCGGAAAGCATGGTCAATGCCTCTTTTAGGTTGTCCAAATTATACTTGGACTTCTTTACCTCTACATAATTAAGAAAGTCTTCATATGATCCATAGAATGTTCCCATAGGAGTTGTACATATTGCTAAAAATACCATAAAGTTAAAGTCTAATAAAGTGGAAAAGCTATTTTCAGCAATCATAATATCTCTTTTTTCCTCTTTTAACATAGTAGAAGCTCTTCTATCTCCACCTTCAGCAAAAGTAACTTGATAATCAGCTTTTTCTCCTCTACCTGTCTTAGTAAGAATAAGATTATATTCCTTAAGAAGTTTTTGTTTAGTTCTACCTAATTTATTTTTAACAGCATCTTCACTTAAATTATACTTCTCACATAATTCTTCTCTTGTCATTGCGTTGTTAAATTCCTCCAATTTTTTTGGTGATTTTTAATATCTTTACTATATCTCTAAATACCCCCAATAAAATTTAATAAAAAAGTCCTACCCCCGATAAAAAAATGCAGGACTTTCGCCCTGCATAATATATACCCCGGAAATCGCAGATTTCCTACCATTTATACTCCCCTATTTCATTTTTCTCAATCTTCTTCCAATAAGTAGGTATCTTATTCTTAATTATCTTAGTCTGTTCGCCATGTATCATACCCCAGTCATCAATATAACAAACATCCTTATATTCATCCTGGAACAACATCATTACCTTGACATTCTTTGGCGGCTTGCGCAGTGTATAATCAGTATAATCTCTTAAAAACATAACAATTTCTCCCTTCTTACTAACCGAAAATTCGTGATTTTCGGATATAAATTCGTATTCTTTTTTTAACTCTTTTTGCTTGATATGCGGAATTCTTGCCTACACGTTACGTATAGTCCCCGCTTAAAAGTTCCAATATATCTCTATTCCATGCATGCCTAAATCATCGTTCACGCCAACATCTACAACAATATATCCGCCATCTTTAAGTAGTCCATAGAGTATTTTTATCTCAGCATAATTATCATATTCATAAGGATAATCAAAAAATACCCCACTCTCCCCTTTTAAAGCGGCTGCCTGTATAGTATGCGCACAACGATGAATTACACCATAGATAATATCATCTTTATGGTTCATTAAGTTCTTAACCTTTTTTGTATCTAGCATATATATCACCCCTTATCTTTATTTTCTATAATAATTATATCAAAAATTTTTAATAATTACAAATGCGGAAATGGCGCCCTAAAGTTACATGGAGGCCGCGACCGCGCCCCACTTGCAAACAAATAAAAATTTTAGTATAATATATATAGAAAATGAATAAAAAAGGAGAAAGCTTTATGTGGACAATAGAGAAAGTAATAAATGAATTAAATAACCTGGCGGAAGCTGATGGTTTAGGTCAGATTACCGTTCCTATTGTTGTAAATGGACGCCTCTCCCGCACGCTAGGAAGAGTTAAGTTCATGAATATTGAAGACAACACTTGTGTAACCACTGCAATCGAGTTTTCTAAGGCTCTCCTAGAAAATGGTACAGATAATGATATTATCAATGTTATCAAGCATGAGTATGTTCATTATTACCTGCTCGAAACAACAGCCTATAATCATGGACATGACGCCGTATTTAAAAAGAAATGTGCGGAAATAGGTTGTACTCATGCTAAAACTGCTAATACTCTTGAAAGCGACTATAATGAGAAGAAGAAATATAAATATGAAGTATGGTGCCCAGACTGTATTAGCCTTTTAGGCACCTACTCCCGCAAATGCAAGACTCTAAACAACATTCATAATTGTCTTTGCGGAAAGTGTGGCGGTGAGCACCTTATTGTTAAACAGAATTGGTAAAATTAAGCAAGGGTAGGAATACTCTTGCTTTTTATTAAATTTTTTGTTATAATATATATAGAAAAGTAGAAAAGAGGTGAAAATTATGGGAGTTGATATAGCTTTTTACATCCAGAAAAGAGAAGATAATGAATGGAAGAATATTCTTCTTTATACTTCAAATATGTGTCCTGTTGGTATCTGGAGACGTGGAGGAGACACTCTTAATGAATTATACCATAATTGGAAAACCTGTAGAGACAATATTGATGAATTAACAAAAGAGACAGGATGGACAATAGAGGATAATGATGCTGGTTATTGGGCAACTCTTGCTAAAATTAAGTATTTTGCTGAAAAGAATGAAGATCGTCCTCACGACTTTGAAGAAGAAGATTATTTTAATAGAAAAGTATTTTATAAAGAACTTGAGAAAGAAATAAATGCCTATCTTAGTTTTAGTGAAAATGACTTTTTAGATATGGATAATATAAGAATAGTAGCATTTGTAAGTTATTAAGAGGTGATGATATGTTTGGAATGGATACTGGATATTGGTTATATATGAACGAGGCGGAAGGCACGGGTTTGGTTAACACGAGGCAAGGTCGAATTAATCAGCTAGGAAGAGAATTAAGAGCGCGAGGATATGCAGGTGGCGTTGTACCACATGCAGTTTTCGCTTCACTATTAGAAAAATATAGATTAACAGATATAACTCAAAAGGAGATTCATCAGATAGAAAGGGATTGGCTATGAAAAATAAAAGAAATACCATGTTTAAATATACTGTTGAAATATATAGTTGTAAAGAAGGTGAAGAAAGAACTTTTAAAGGAATTTTATTTGCTAAAAGTTATCCTAAAGCAGTAAAAAAGATATGCGAAACATATGGATTTGAAGACCCAACAGGTGAATATAATGTTGATATTTGTAGCGTAGAAGTAGAACAGCTTGAAGAAATTGATGGAACTCCTACAGAAGTATATGAGTTTCAAGAAAGCGGTGAATAAATGAAAGCAATTTACTTAGATATTGATGGAGTGCTTAACTACGCGGAATGTAAAAGCCATTGTGGAAAGTATTTAGGCATTGACAATAAAAAGGTAAAATTATTAAAACATATTGTAGATGCAACTGGCGCAAAAATAATTCTTTCTTCGGATTGGAAAGACTTTTTTGTGCTACATAAAAAGGCTAAATATCAGCCTTATCATCAAGGTAAATATCTGGTGCGGAAGCTGGGTAAACAAGGTCTTTATATAGAAGATATAATACCGAGAAAATTTGAATGGCAAGACAGAGGTTTAGCAATATTAGAACATATTAAAGAAAATAATATAGAAGATTATGTTATTTTAGATGACAGATTTTTTAGAGGTTTTAATGACCCTCCATTAAATCTACATTTTATAAAAACATTTGATTTTCATGGTGAAAAGTTTGGTGGTTTAACAGAAAAACTTGTTCCTATTGCTATTGATATATTAAATGGAGGGAAACAAGGAATCTATGTAGATCCCGATCTTGCTAAATATTATGAAATGGAAAATCCTATCAATAAAGAAGATATAAAAGAATTAGCATGGAAACGTTAAGGCGGCGGGTGCATGTATTGCGCACCCCCGCTTTATTTTTTTAAAAATTTTTGATATAATATATATAGAAAATGAAAAAGAAAGAGGTGACGCATATGGATTATAGACTAGCAAGGTCATATGAGGAAACTGGATATAAAATAATTCCTGATAGTATTCGCACAGAGAATAATAAACTGTATGCGGATGCTGAATGTAAATGTTATAAATGTGGTGGAACAGGTAGAATACTTTGTTTTTCACATGTAGAATGGGGAATTTGTTTTGCTTGTAATGGACGTGGCAAATTCTTCAAAGAAAATTGTCGTGTATATACAACAGCGGAAAGAGAAAAAATGGATGCGGCAGCCGCAGCTAAAAAAGAAAGAGAACTTGAGAAACAGAGAGCGGAAGCTCCAGCAAAAAGACAGGCTTGGCTTGATAAGTATAATATTTCAGACGGTGTTGTTTTAATCGTTGCTGGATGCAATACTTATGAGATTAAAGATGAGTTAAAAGCAAAAGGAGCAAAATTCTATTCTGGTATTGGTTGGTTCTTTGGAACATCAACAGCTCCAAATGAAATAAGCAACCCAAACGCTTTTCTTTTTAGCTACGATATAGAGAAGTTAATGTATTGGAATGAAGTTGGCGGCGGTCCATATTACAACACAGGGGCATTAGACCAGATGAAAGAGGATGTGAAAGCTGAAATTGCAGCTCGCAACAAGGCTACATCAGGTTCTCAGTTTGTTGGAGAAATAGGCGAGCGCCTCCGCAATATGAAAGCCACTCTTGTATCAGCAAAATTCTTTGAGGGTAATTGGGGCGGAACCTTCGTATACACATTCAAAGTAGATAATAATATTTTTACATGGTTTACACAGAAAGTATTAGATATAGATGAAGGTAAAATAATTGATTTAACAGGAACAGTTAAAAATCATACAGAATATAATGGTATATTACAAACACAGCTTAGTAGATGTATAATAAAGGAGGCGAAGTAATGAAGAAGTTTAGAGTAACTATTGAGTATATAGCGCAGGACCACACAGAACATACTATTCAAGCAACCTTTTCATCTTTACCGATGGCATTAACTAAAACAAAGTCAACTTGCCTAAAAGATGATGTTCAGAGAGTAAAAAAGATTTTAGTAGAGGAGGTATAATTATGAGAGACCCTAATAGATTAGATGGATGCTATCCTATATTTTTAGCTTATCATAAAGAATTTTGTCCTGATTGGAGAATAGGGCAGTTACTTAGTAATTTTTTAGGATGGTACCTTCCAAAATATGGAGATTTCTTCTATGTAGAAGATAAAGAGTTTACAAAACGAGTTGGAGAATACTTTAACGAAACTTTTAAAGGATAAATATGGAACCAAAAGAATTTATTAAAGCAATAGAAGAATACTTAATAAAAAATGAAATAGATATAGACACAGTAACTGCTGATAATATAGATTGTGAAAATTATGAGCAGTTACTGTGGGGAAATGATATTTTTGATTTTCGTTTTGGGGCTACACGCGGATGTTTTATTCCTGCGTACAACCCTTCTTTTGTGTTTAAATTTGATTTTGATGGTTTATGGGAAGAATATTGTGCTGCGGAAAGAGGTTTTTATAAAGAAGCTTGCGCGCAAGGGTTGCAAAAGTGCTTTACAAAGATATATAAATTTGATTATATATCTAATACACCTATGTATTATTGTGAATATGCATCTACTCCTTTTGCACACGACCGCCATTTAAGCGAAGCTGAAAAAGAAGCAGTAACAAGTCATACCTCTAAATTCGGAGGACCAAAGATCCCTTTAACATGGGCAAAAGAGTTTATTGATTATCATGGAGCAGAAACTTTTGATAAGTTTTTACAATTCGTAATAAGTCGTGGCATTAATGATTTTCATGATAACAATATAGGTTATATTGGTAACCGCCCCGTAGTTTTTGATTATGCTGGTTTTTTTGAACCTTCAAAGAGCTGTTAATTGCAAATTTAAAAAATTTTTAGTATAATATATATAGAAAATAACAAAAGGACTAAAATAAAAATAAATAGTTCATTTGCAATTTCTAAAAATTTTTATTATAATATATATAGAAAATGAAACAATAAATAAATTAAAAGAAAGAAAGAGGTGTTTATTATGACTAAGGTAGAGAAGTTTGAGGCAATTAAGGAACTTGTAAAGGACAATGAGGCTTATGTAGCTTTCCTGGATGCAGAGATTGCAAGACTTGAGGGAAGAGCCGCTAAGGTAAATGAAAAGCGTGCAGAGAAGAACGCTGAGAAGGCTGCTGCATACAGAGAGGCTATCGTTGATGCTCTTGAGAAGGCAGGCAGAGCAATCACTCTTGCAGAGCTTGTTGCAGCTATTCCTTTCGAGGATGTTACTCCAGGTCGTGTAGCATATTACGCTGGTAAGCTTGTAAAAGAGGGCGCAGTTGCTAGAGATAAGGGTAAGGTTGATGGTCGCAAGGTAACTGTCTACGAAGTAGCGTAGGCTTATCATAGGTGGCTGGGGCGGTCGCCGAGGAGCACCGCCCCTTGAAATTGACAAAAATTTTTAGTATAATATAAGTACAAAGAGTAAAAAAGTAAAGAAAAGAAAAAGGAGAATAAGACTATGGCAGATACAAGAATTACAAAGACAGAGATGTTTGAAGGAATTAAGGCTACTCTTACAGATAATTTTGAGATTGATGAGGTTCAGGAGTATGTAGAGTTTCTTGATAAGGAGATTGCAGCTATTGCAGCTAGAGCTGAGAAGGAAAAGGCTCGTAGAGCAGTAAAGAAGGCAGAGGGCGATGAGCTCAAGGATGCTGTTAAGGGTGCTATTGGTGCAGAGCCAGCTACAGCAGATGAAATTGCTGAGAAGCTTATCGAGGAGTTCCCAGAAGTAACAAAGGCTAAGGTTACTTATAGAGCTAGCGCACTTGTTAAGGACGGAGAGATCTTCAAGGTTACAATTAAGACAGAGGATGGCAAGAAAGCAGTAGCTTATACTACAGAAGAGCCAGACGCTGAGTAATTAATACACAATAAAATAAACGACAGACGGGTAGAGATTTCTCTACCCTTTCTGTTATTAAGGAGTTTTAATGGAACCAAAAGATAAAATATGTTTATTATATGATGGTGAAGATAGTATGTTTGTTAAAGATGCCCGCCAAATTCATATAATATATCATGAAGAAAGCAAAAATTTTGAAAAATTTGTTAAAGCTAACCAAGAAAAACAGTTATATATTGAATTAAAAGAGTTTAGTGCTTCCGCATTAAAAAGACTTAGAAACTTAAAAGAATTTACAAATTGGACTTTACAGCTCCCTCTTGATATGATTTTAAAAGAAGATAGAACCATTGATTTAATTAAATTCAATGGTATTAAAGACTGTTGTAATAAATATATGTTTACTGATAGAATAGGTAATTGGGAAATCTTACAATTTATGTTTTTATTACATCCGTCTGAAGTGTATGTTACTAATATGTTAGGTTTTTGTTTAGAAGATGTTAAAAAAATCTGTGATAAACAAGAGGTTGGTATTAGAGTTATAGCGAACTTTGCGCAAAGTGCTTGGGAACAATCTCCAAACTTAACAAAATTCTTTATACGACCTGAAGATTTAGATGTTTATGCACCTTATGTTACAGGTTTTGATTTTATTGGTGACTCTGCAATACAAGATGTGTGCTTTAAAGTATATTCAAGAGGTTATTGGTATGGAGATCTGAAGGAACTTATTATAGGATTTAATGAATCACTTGATAGCAGGATGCTTCCTCAACAATATGGTGAATATAGGATGAATTGTAAGAAACGTTGTGTTCAAGGTTCAAAATGTCATTTATGCTATAGTATGAAGATGTTTGCTCATCAACTTAAAGAAGTAAATAGTCAAATTATACCTAAAATTAAACAAGAGAAAGAATAGATTTGTCTTTTTAAAGATTTTTTGTTATAATATTTATAGAAAATAAAAGTGAGGTAATTTATAATGGCTAAAGGCGCAGAAAGCAAGCAAAAAGTTATTGATAAGATTATGGAAGTATATCCAGATGCATTTGTTTATGGAAAAGAGCTGAGAATTCCTTTTGAAGAAGACGGTATGCGCGTTGAGATTAAGATAGCACTTACTTGTGCTAAGACTAATGTTGGCGGCGATGGCGCCTCCGAGGAGAGTGGGGTGCAGTCAAATGAGGTGGTAAACGCCCCTTCCGCAGCTCCAACACAGGAAGAAAAAGATAACATAGCAAAGCTTATGGATAGATTAGGTTTATAAGGAGAAAATTATGCATCAGTATAAAGCTTCAGAATGGCAGTCTGGAAACAAGTGGTATGTAGCTGATACATCAGATTTAGCTAACGACAGTGCTGCGTGGTGGCATCCCGCCCGCATGCTTAATATCACTCCAGAAGAATATATTCTTATGCTTAAAAATGAATATCATGCTAATATAGATAAATGGTGTCCTGAGTGTAATAATGGAAAATCATTACTTATCTTCTCTTGGGACAATTATTCTGATGCACATAAATATCTTTTATATATAAATCGTGTTGCGCGAAACAAAAATTGGACGATTTAATAAAATCTTTTTAAAAGATTTTTTAAATATATTATCATTCATTTTAGAATGAAATATGCCTAGTGGCAAGGCATTTGAAACTTTAGAAAAATATCTTATATACTGGGAAAAATGCGTAAAAAGAAAGTGACAGTTTCAGCGTTTTTCGATATTTTCTTTGTATAGGTTTCAAGGTAACAAGAAACATTAAGAAAGAAAAAGGAGAAAATACAATGAAAACAACAAAAATAATTGCCAGCTTTATCTTTGCAGCTGGCATTTTATTATGTGGAGGAACTAACTTTGAAGTATTTGCAGCAGAAGAAGAGACAGCTAGAGAAGTTGACGAGAGCTATAAGGATTGTTATGAACAAGAGGTTCAGTTAATAATAGCTGAAAAGAAGGATAAATATGAAATTTATTCAATAGGTAAGACAATCCAATGGGAAGCTGAAAAAGTAGAAGAAGATATGTACACTTCTTGCAATGCCTATGCAAGAAAAAAATCCCCTAATATAGAATATAAAGATGAAACAGTAATTCCTGGGGGAACTTCTATTAAAAGAGTGGGTATTTCAGAAAATGGATGGGATATCATCGAGTATGAAGGTGAGTTATATTTCATGTGGTACACACTTATTACTCCAGATAAACCAGTAATTCGTACACCAAGACAAGGCGGTAGAGATTTCAATTATGCTAGTGCTGGTGTTGGTGCGGATGTCCCTTCAGTAAGTGAAGAAGCTGCTGCCGCAGAACCAAGCGGAGAGGGATCATATGTTGGCACATATGAGCTAACAGCATACACATGGACTGGAAACCCTTGTGCAAATGGAGAATACCCTACTTCAGGATATACGGTTGCATGTAACTCTTTACCTATGGGAACAAGAGTATATATTGAAGGAATTGGAGAAAGAGTTGTTGAAGATACCGGTGGCATGGGCGGCGGCGTCGTTGATATCTATATGGATAGCTATGACTCTTGTATTCAATTTGGAAGACAAAGTGCTAATGTTTATGTAATAGACTAATTTAAAGCGGAGCTACCAGTATGGCTCCGCTTATTTTTTTGCAATTTTTTAAAATTTTTGTTATAATTATTATAGAAAATGAATAAGAAAAGGAAGTGATTATATATGTTATTTGAATATGTAATAGTGATATGGAGTGAGGTACGTGACAGAACAGAAAGAAAATATGGCATCGTTAGTGGTAGAGATACTGAAGAAGCTATGACTAATCTTGGTAAATGGTATAATGATGAAATAATTTGTATAGAGTATTTTGGTAGTCCTGCTGAAGATATAGAAGATACTGTTTATGAACTTAATGATAACTATGCTGATAATTCTAATCTAACAGGTCGTAAGTTTGGAAAGATAATTCCACCTCTTAATGAAATGCTAAAAAGTGGTAAAATTTATGAATAAAAATTTTGGTTGATTTTGTTAAAATTTTTTGATAAAATATATATGTAAGATAAAGAAATGAGTACAAAGAAACTATGGAGAAAATAATAAGTTAGGAAGATATAGGTGATTCCGACCTCTTGGTAGACTTCCCGCTCCCTAATTTATCTTACAAAATGCTCTTGTAGCACAATTGGTAGTGCGTCTGATTTGTAATCAGAAGGTTGGGGGTTCAAGTCCCTTCGGGAGCTCATACCAGTAGGAAAACGCTGTTAAAGTATCCGGGTTCTTTTGACCGAACCTTGTTACGTATGTGGTCAGACATGGAAGGTGTGCCGAAGCAAAACCCCTCTGGTCTTTTGAGTGGAAAAGATACGTTTGTGAGGTTAACGGTTAATTATCTCCTAGATAATTCGCGATAATATTCTAGTTTATGCACTATTCGTCCAATGGTTAGGACTCTAGTCTTCCAAACTGGTAATATGGGTTCGAATCCCATATAGTGCTCACAAGCGTCAAGAAAGGTATTAATGTCGTAGCCTGACTTGAAAATAACTTATGTCCTAGTTTACACTGATAGCGACAGTTGGTGTAAATAGTAAGGGGTAAAACAGGGAGAAGATGTGCTTAGTGACACCCTTACATTTGGGGCTGTAGCTCAGTTGGGAGAGCACCTGCCTTGCAAGCAGGGGGTCGAGGGTTCGGGTCCCTTCAGCTCCATACGCCGAGTAACCGTTCAGTTCGATTCTGAAATCCTAGGTTGGTGGTTCAGGTGAAAGGCAAATGCGGAAGTACTCAATGTTGGCAAAGAGGTCAGTTTGCTAAACTGATAGGTCGGTTTATCTGGCGAGTGGGGTCGGCACCTACCTTCCGCGCTTATGGGCAGGTAGCTCAGTAGGTAGAGCAGAGGACTG
>JAGCBE010000086.1 GCA_017652345.1 Methanobrevibacter sp. | reverse complement strand
CGAACAAATGCAAGACGAACGAACGTTTACTCGTTCTCGATATACTCGTTAAATAGAACTTTCAAAACGGTTGAGCAACGAATCAACTATTATAACGGTTAAAAACGGTGTAAAAACAGTTGAATAGTTGAACAACTGTTCAACTAATGTTAATAAAGTTATAAAAACGCTTGACATCGTGTTTAAATCATTATATAATTAAGGTGTAAAGGAAAGGTGGTGCTTATATGGACGGCAACGTTCCTAGTCGTTACGATTGGGACATATACGGTCAAAAACTTGAATTTGAGAATATGAACCTTGAGAAATTCTTTAAGTTGTATGTAATGAAGACACTTAATAAAACTCAACAAATATTCGATTATGATGGTTTACCTGAAACAATACCGAAGAGATGTCTCGAATTAATATTGCAACGATTTGGATATGCTATAATTACTAAGGTCGATGGTAAATTATATGCATTTTATGGTGGACTCGGTGGAGTTCCTGACGCTTATTACGAACCAACAAACGCAATAGTCAATAATCCGTTCCTTAATTATTCGGCTACATTGAAGATTGGCGAAGATTGTGTTCTTATGAGGAATGATAGCGTTAAGTTAGGACTTATGCCTCTAATAGAACGTTATGCATACCTTCAATCACAAACTGATGTTTCTTTTAAATTTATGTGTGTTAACTCTCGTGTAGGTTATATCTTAAACGCCAAAAACGATATTGAAAAGGAAACTGCTGAAAAGTTCCTTGAAGACGTTGAAAAAGGTGAAAAACTCGGTATAGTCGAAAGTGGTTATGATAGTGAGGGTTTAAATGTTTATAACAACACTTTAACGCCTAATCTAATTCAACACTTGGTAGAATTAAGACAATACAATGAGGGAACGTTTTTACAAGAAATCGGTATTCAAAGTGCTTTCAATATGAAACGTGAAGCAATTAACGAAGCGGAAAGCACATTATCGACAGATATTCTTTTTCCATTAATAGACGATATGTTGGAGCAACGTCAATTAGCACTTGATGCAATTAACGAGAAATATGGAACAAACATTACAGTTAAAATTTCTAGTGTTTGGGCACATACAAGAACTGATAGAATGCTTCAAGAAAAGAAGTTGGAGAACGATGCTAATGTGGACAAGGGAAATGAAGAACAAAAATCTGAAGATACTGAAACTGAAGTTCAACGTGAAGACGTAGGTGAGAACGGTGAAGAAAAATAGAATAAGAGTAAGAGAAATCATTTTAGAATATGTTAAAAAATATGAAGATAGTTCTTGGTTAAGTTGTAATATTCAAGAAATGGTAAACAAAACTGATAAATTTGTTTTTGGAGTAATTCACGCTAAAACAAATAATTTAACGTTTTTACCTAATTTATATAATTTCTTAAATTTAACAATAAATGGAAAGAACGTTTATAAATATCTTGATTTTCAATTCCTAAGTTGCGGTTGGGATAGATTTATTTCACCAGTTTGGGAAAGATTAGCAACTCAAATAAACGGTGTTCATATTGACGATTATTCTAGATATAACGAGCAATTAGCAGTTAACGTTTTATCTAAATTCGGTGATAAGTGGGATAGACTTATTGATTCGTTCTTTAAAGATTATAACCCTATTCATAACTATGATATGGAAGAAACAAAAGATACCAACACGTTAATGACTATCGGTGATACAAACGAAAACTATGTATCAGGTTTTAACTCATCTACAATGGTTAAGAATTCGGAAAATCCGAATACACGAACTATTACAGGTGATAAAAAAGATAACGTTGAACATACTACAAGAGCAGGAAATATCGGTGTGACTACCTCTCAACAAATGTTGCAGAGTGAAATTGAATTAAGACAATATAACATTATCGACCAAATGTTAAACGATGTCTATTCGTTGTTAACATTATCAATATATTAAAAGGAGGGTTAAAATGAAACAAGAATTAATTCAAACTTCAATTAGCGTATGCACTGGAACATATGCGGTATTTAATATACAAGATGTGTTATCAATCATTATTCTAGTTTTGTCAATTGCAAATATTCTTTGGAACTTAGGTTATAAGATTTATAAACACGTTAAGAACAAAGAACTTGATAAAATTGACGATGAATTTAAAAAAGCTATCGAAGAATTAAACGATAGAAAGGAGTGATTAAATGGGAGAAACGTTAGACCATTTAGAAAAAGTAATTAGGGATATTCCCGAAGGTTCACTTACAGTTGAACCGTTAAATCACATTGAAAAAGTTATTCAAGAGGTTGGGCAAGAAATTGCCGAAAGTCAAGGTGGTGGAGGAGAATTATATAATCATAATATAAGATTATATTATGGCTCAACATATTGTGTATATCTTACATACCTATCTTCAAAAAGTTCATTCACCAAAGACGAATTTATATCAGAATTAAAAACGTTAGGCATTGATGCATCTCACGGATATCCAGCAACAGGATTTAATGGAAATTATACTGTTCACGATATTTATGTAACATCAAATACTCTTTATGGTGCTTATGGAGTTTATAATGGGTTCGATATATCAAACGCTTATTTTGTTGACACAGTCATTCAAATTCTTGGAGGTGAATAATCGTGGAATACTATTTCAATGAACAAGAAAATTCTTTCTTTATAGCCGCAAACTTTGTTCCTCAGGCTACACCGAAAGGATTTAAGAAAATTACAAAGAAAAAATATGAGGAACTACAAGAAGAACTTGAAAAGCAACAAGTTCAATCAAACGAGGAGGAAAAATAAAATATGCTTAAAAATTACAAACCTTATAATGAGTATGATTTATCCGTTGACGATAGTAAGAAGTTAATTGAATTAACGAGTGCGGAATTATCAACAATAATTAGTGATTTAGGTGATACTTATGAATATGATTTAGCAAGTGCCACAAATTTATCAGATACTGAAATTAAATCAACATATAATTTAACTGAATTATATGGTGTTATAACTTCAAAGAAATTCACTTCATTAACCGTTAGAGTTAAATTAGATACAACAAATTATATTATAACATTAAACAAAAACGGTCAAACGTTTATAACAACGTTACAAATTAACGGTGCTACAGTTTTATTCTTAACTTTATTTGCTGAAGATAATAAAGTTAAAATATGGTTTAGTGCCTCAATTATATCTGAATAATTGACTTAAAGGAGGAAGATAATATATGGAAGTCAAGCAAATTTATGAAATTACAAATGATTCAGTTAAGGAAGTTTTAGGTGAAACTGCTGTTCTTAACGAAGATTTAGGCAATGTCGTTGACATTGGCGAAGCAGTTTTCAATGCAAATGCTTTTGACAAGTATGTTAAAAGTTTAGTTAACCACATCGGTAAAGTAATCTTTGTAGCAAGAGCATACAATGGTGGTGTTCCAAAGGTTATGATGGACGGTTGGGAATTTGGTTCAGTATTAGAAAAGATTCAAATGGATATGCCACAAGCAACAGAGAACGAATCTTGGGAATTAGAAGATGGTGCGTCATATGACCCTAACATTTTCTATAAACCATCAGTTAGTGCTAAGTTCTTCAATAAAATGGTTACATTTGAGGTTCCTATTTCTATAACTGAGAAACAAGTTAAGCAATCATTCTCTAACGCACAACAATTAAATTCATTCTTATCAATGATTTATAATGCTGTTGATAAAGCAATGACAGTTAGAACTGAAAACTTAATTATGAAAACAATTAATAATATGATTGGTGAAACTGTATACGACGAATTCGGTAGTGGTTCACAAAGTGGAACAACTTCAGTTAAAGCCGTTAACTTGTTATACGAATATAACCAACAATTTGGTTTATCGTTAACTGCTGATAAAGCATTAACTACACCTGATTTCTTACGTTTCGCAAGTTTAAGAATGCGTTTATATATTAAACGTTTATCAAGAATCAGTAAGTTATTCAATATAGGTCAAAAAGAACGTTTCACTGCAAGAGATTTATTACACGTTGTTCTTTTAACTGATTTTGTGGCTGCGAGTGAAATGTATTTACAATCAGACACTTTCCACAACACGTTAGTAGCACTTCCAAACTATGAGGAAGTTCCATATTGGCAAGGTAGTGGTCAAGATTATTCATTATCTGAAATCACAAAGATTGATATTACAACTTCAAGCGGTAATTCAATTACAATTAACGGTGTATTAGGTGTAATGTTCGATAGAGATTCGTTAGGTGTTTGCAACGTTGATAAGAGAACAACATCTAATTACAATCCAAAAGCCGAATTCTTTAACAATTGGTATAAATTCGACGCTCGTTATTTCAACGATTTAAATGAGAACTTCGTTGTATTCTATATAGCATAATTTAGGGCGGGCTTAGGCTCGCCTTATTTTTCATTAACATTTAAGGAGGTTATAAAATGGAAATAACACTTTATAAAAATTTAAGTTCAATAAACACTGTTGATAAAATATTAGATAATAATATTAAAGCCACATATACTGCTTCATATTTAAAGTTTCCAACAGATGTGTTAAATCCTACAATAAGAATCGTTGATACAGTTGACGATTTTATGCAATATAATTATGCTAAAATAAAAGAATTAAACCGATATTATTTTATTGAAAATATTACAATATTCAATAATGATACAGTTGATATTTATTTAAACGTTGACGTTTTAATGTCATATTATTCTAACATTTTAGGTTTAACTTGTCCAGTCGCAAGAAACGAGTTTACTTATGTTGAAAATATAATTGACGATAAATGTGTTTTTGCTCATAATGTAAAAGTTGATTATTTGTCTATAACTAATTTAATATTTCCTTTAGATTGTGTCCAATTTTCTCGTTCACCCGATTATAATATAAAGTTAACGTGGTTAACTGATGCAACTGGTATTGGTTTGGTAGGTTCATTTTTACCTTTACCTCAAACGTGTAATGATATAGGTATTTTTAATAAAGAGTTGGTTCCTAATGAAGTTGCTAGTGCATCGGTTTTATTGACACAACAACAAGCAAAAGATTTATTAACTGATATATACAATTCAAGCACATCTATAAGTTATATAAAATCATTAACGGCTTTACCTATAAAATTTACACCGAATGTAGATATTATAGATACTAATAATGGAATAATTAGAATTAACGGTTCTAATAAAACTGTTACAGGAAGTGTTTATAAATCTAAATACAATGTTATAAAAGTTCAAGGTTGTAGATTTGTTTTTGATACTTGTATAGCAAGTTCAACGAATACTAATCCATTTGAATGGCAAAAGAAATCACCTTTCACTAAATATGAATTATATGTTCCATTTTTAGGATATATAGAATTAAATTACGATGAGTGTAAAGGACAAACATTAGATTTGGTTTATTTTGTTCATTTAGAAAGTGATAACCAAACAGCCGTAATTTATAGAGAAAGTGATGGTAAAGTATTATATGAAAGCGAAGTTCAAATCGGTTATAAAATAGGTGTATCAGCAACAAACGTTTATGAAAATAATAGATTAAGAGATGCGTATAATGCTACATTAGCAACTAGGTCAATCGTTGGTGGTATTACAACTGTAGCGGGTGCGGTAATTACACCATTTAATCCTGCAATGGGTGCAATGACAGCTATAGGCGGACTTGGAATGATAAGTAGTGGTATAAGTAATCATGTGGAACAAACTGCTTCATTGTTTAATAAAGCCGAAAAGGTATCATCTTCAACAGCAGAAAACGGTTTGTGTAATTCACTTGTTCCATTCGTTAGAGTTCAATATATGCCTTGTGAGTTAGATTATGCAAATACAACTTGGAAACATTTAAATGGTTTACCATTTAATAATACTCAACTATTATCGAATATAAAAGGTTTCACTGTTATAGATAATGTAGAATTAAATTTCGGATTAAAACAAGAACAAAAAATGATTAAAGAACAATTTGCGAACGGAATTTATTTACCGGAGGTTACGCCTTAATATGAAACCGAAATATTATTCATTAGATAAAATTTTAGAACTGAATTGTGATTATAATATAATTTATGGTGAACGTTCTAATGGTAAAACAACCGCAGTTCTCGGTTATGGTTTAAAAGAATATATCGATAGCGGTTATAAAAATCAGTTGGCTATTATTAGACGTTGGGAAGAAGACTTTAAAGGCAAAAACGGTGCGACTATGTTTGCAAGCATAGTTGCACTCGGTTGGGTTAATAAATGGACTAATAACAAGTATAATAATATATTTTATTATTCTCAACGTTGGTATTTATGTTATACTGATTTAGAGGGTAAAAAGGTATATCAAGACGAACAACCGTTTGCGTTAGCATTTTCATTAACAAGTGAAGAACATTATAAATCAACATCTTATCCTAATATAACAAACATTTTATTTGACGAGTTTATCACACGTTCATATTATATTCCTGACGAGTTCGTAAAATTTCAAAATCTCCTTTCTACCATTATTCGTTTAAAAACAACCGTCAAGATATTTATGTGTGGTAATACAATCAACCAATATTGTCCTTATTTTAGTGAAATGGGTTTAACTAATGTAAAGAAACAAAAGAAGAACAGTATTGATGTATACACTTATGGAGAAGGAACATTAAAGGTTGCCGTTGAGTTTAGTGGTTTTGAAGGAAAATCAAAAGCGTCTAACAAGTATTTCGCATTTGATAATCCTAAGTTGGAGATGATTAAAAATGGTTCGTGGGAAATAGCGATTTATCCACATCTTCCGTGTAAGTATCACGAGTCCGAAGTGGCTTATAAATATTATATTGTTTTCTATGAAGATATATTAGAGTGTGAGATTATATACAGTAAACAATTAAAACAAGCGTTTACGTTTATACACAAGAAGACTACACCGATTAAAGAGGACAATAAAAACTTAGTGTTCACTCAAGAAATACGTCCTGAAAAATGGTATCGTTCTAATATTACACACCCTACCGACAAACTTTCTCAAAAGATATGGAAATATTTCGTCACGAATAAGGTGTTCTATCAAGATAACCCAACGGGTGAAATCGTTAGAAATTTCATAATGGCGAACAAAAAAGGCTCTACGTTATTGTAGAGCCTTTATTTTTATAATTCTTTATAATGAATGTCAGTAAATGTTAAGTCTTTATCTTGGTTCAGTGACTCAGCCATACGTGATAAGCAATAATCTTCTAAATAGAATTCTACTACGACTACTCGTGTTCCATCAGGTTCTCTAACTACATTCGTTTTGTAATCATTTCCACTCCAATATCTAACGAAGAAATATTCGCTTGTATTTAAGATGTTCCTCGAATTTTCATCATAAGGTTTCTTTAACGTGTATTTAACCATTAACCTATTTCACCCACTTTTATCCATTCGATTTCTGAACTCCAACGGTCAATTATATCTTTTTGTCCTTTAACGAATTCAAATTCTAGTTTAAGTTCGTCATACTCGTCATCTCTACCTACATAGGAATTAACTTGTAATTCTAATTCTTTATATCGTTCGTCAACATTTTCTTTAAGTTGCCAATAATCATTAAACATTATCGTTCACCTCTATCATCGTTTTTTCTATCTAAATATGCTTGTGACATTTCTTTACCTATCAAATAATGAATTAAACCCGTTAAGACAAATTCTAAAATTATTACAATCAATAAAAGCCAACCTACAACATCATTCATAACCGTCACCTCCTATTTATATACGGTCCAATTGTTCGTTGTTCCGAACAAATAATTCTTGAAAGCGTCAGTTAAACTCATATTATAACTTGTGCTTTCTAAATGAACTCCACTTAATTCTTCATACGTTCCTTCATTTCCTAAATAGTCAACTAACGTTCCACTTATATAATCGTCTATATACGTGTGCGTTAATTTACCGCTACCTTTTTTAATAACCTTTTTATCAGTATACTCGGCAGGGAACACGAGTTTATCAGTGAAATTCTTAAATATCTTTTCGTTAGTTTTGAATTTATGTTTTAAATATTCAACACCATTTGTTTTGTTTACACCACTAATCGTTAATACTATCTTATGTTCTTCATTGTCTTTTTCGTAAATATATCTCTTAGCACCTAACGTTTTAAATTTACTTAATCTTCCTTCAAAGTCCCATACGCCTAATGGCTTTTCTACACCATTTTTGTTTTTAGGTTTAGCACGTTTAACGTTTATATGATAGTAATTTAAACATTGTTTAATCTTCATAATTATATTGTTATTATATTCTTCAAACGCTTTCAAATACTTTTCATAGTTAATAACCTTTAAACTATCAGTATCTGCGTAAATATAATCGTTAGCACATTTATATAACATTTCAAATAGATTTCTTCTAGCGTATGCAGTAACCCAAACTCCCCAAGGATAATATAAAAATCTATTACCCGATTTATTATATTTATCTAACATTTCTTGTAGTTCAGGCTTTTCTTTATGCCAACCTATATAATCTTCATACATAATATCGTCCCTACATATATCGGTGACACACATACCATATAATGAATTTAACATTTCTTTTGATAACATATAATCAACAACCGATTCTTCAATATCTTTAAGCGTAGTTTTCTTTTCATATAAGTCTAAAACTATCTTAACGAATTCTTGTGGTAAATAACCTTTATGGAAATAATAAAATTCACTTATCTTAAATATGCTCCACTTATAAAATTTACGTATTATTTCAAAATCGATTTCAGTTATCGTTATAGTTAATTTATCGGCACTTACTACACGTCCATTATCTAACGTTTCATTCTCTAAATATTCACATTTAGAAGAACTTATATAATGTTCAAAATCTACTAACGGTTCTATGTTTTCAAATGTAATTGTAAACAAACAATTATAATTCTTGATTAACCTTTTAAATCGTTCTATACTATCAATATTAACCTTAATCGGTTTACTCATAGGGAATTTCTCACTAACTAACGTTGTAGGATATGAACTCGTTAAATCGAACGAGCCTATACTCTCTATCCCTACCCCTAACATTTTAGTTTTTGTGAAAATATTTTTGTCCACCCAATTATGATTAGCGTGAGTGAACCCACCGGCAAAGGCTTTTTTCAATAATACATAAACGTCAGCATCAAGTGTAAGATGTTTTATAACGTTTCTATAATTATTGTTCTTTGCTATACAACGTTCACGACAATAAGTTCTAACATAACCTGTCTTCGTTAAAGGTAATTCTTTAATACTACCTATTCGGTCTATTTCTTCTTGAATATAAGCCATGACGACTAAGCCATCATATAAAACATATTGCCATTCTAAATCAGTTAATGGTGTATTTGAATGTCTATATTTACTATAATCTAAATCGCCCGTTTTCTTTTGAACTTTATAATATGTTAACTTTTTTCCTAAGTTATCTAATGAATAACCACTCATTAAGTATGAACATCTAAATTCTATACCGGTTGTAGTTATTGCATAAATAGGTTTACGTTCTTCTAAACTAAATACTCGTTCCCAATTGAACCATTTTCTTATCCATTGAAACTCAAATGATAAATTATGCACATAAATTATCAAACGTTTTCTTGAACCTAAATCATAAAATCTTTCAACGATTTTTAATGCGTCTAAAAATTCTTTCCACGTTCTTCCTCTTATACATTTACCATTAAGACCGAAAACCCAAGCATACATACAACAACGTTTATTTTTGTCTTCATAGAAACTTGTGCTTTCTATGTCAAAAACGGCAGGAATGTTCAATATTTGATTTTTCCTACCGTCCTTAACTGTTTCTACATTTGCATCTAAGATTTGATAAACGTTATCGTAAAAGTGTTCAACTAGTTCCAACTACAAATCGTAGTAATAAAAATCTTCTAGGTCTTCGTAATCTCTTACAATATCTTCAAACGATTTTCCTTGACTTTCTTCGTAGTCCATACTCAATCGTTCTATTCTATTTCTTATTTCTTCGTCATCTAATCCGTCTTGCATATACTCAGCGATTTGACCTACAATCTTATATTTGATTTGTTGGTCAATATAAATTTCTTCTTTAAATCTATCGAACATTTGCCAAGCACGTTCTCTATCAATCTCACTTAAATTTTCTAACTTTTGTTCAACGTCCGTATAATATTGTTTATAACCGCTAACACGACTATATTCTTTTGTATCAAATAATTCTAACTCTTTATGTAATGCACGTATATCTTTATTACTCATTTCTCTTAAATTGAAATTATTATAATAACCACCAATACGTTGTTTTAAAGACGATGAAACGTGAGAATTAGGGAACCTTTTTTCAATGTTCCCTATTCTACTCATTATCTTATTATATAATCTTCTTGTATCTTTGATTATAGTTTTAACGGCTGGTGTTCTTTTCTCATAAGATTGAAACGCCATAATCTTTTACCTATTCGTTAAACGTTTTGTCGAAATCTACATTCTCGTCAAGAGCGAGTAAGTCTTCAACTTCACTTTGCTTTAACGCTTGTCTAACCTTTTCATATTCTTTGTCTTCCTTTAAAGAAGCGATATTTGCTATGAATAACGTGTCATTTTCTTTGAATTGTCTACCTGTTTCGTTATCGATAATTGTCTTACCTTTTTTAATCGATAAATCTTTTGGATTAACTGTTAAAAGGTAATAACCTGTTTTCTTTGGAGTTGTGGCACATTCCTTAGTAAATGCTACCTTTAAGAATTGTTGACCGTTTGGTGTATAAGAATAAACCACAAACTTCTCCCCTGTTTCCTTTGTTCTTTCTTTTCCGAATACTCTAATTTCTACGTTCTTTGCCATAATATAATTTTCCTTTCCGTTTTAAAGTCTTGAACGTGACTATTGAACGTTACTGTCGTTATTTTCTGACGTTGACTCGTCATAGTTTTTCTCTATTTCTTTTAAATCTTCCATATCATAACCGATTGCATAATTCGTTAATTGTTTATACATAAATTGTAAAGCGTCTACATAACCCATTTGTCTTAAATTCTCGTGCATCTTAGGCGTCCATTTTTCAGGGTCGTCTTGAAAATTCTTAATAACTTTCATACCGTCTTTAACAATCTTTTCGGTTCTTTCTTCGATATCGTTTTTCAATGTTTCTATAAAATCTTTATAACCAACTACCATTATTCTTGTTCCTCCTTAATAATCATATAAAATCCTAGTTCGTGTAAACGTTTAGTTGCTTGTGATGGATACATCATAAATTTTACAAAATCGTTTAAACGTTTTCTTTCACCCATTAAATAGATATGGTCTTTTGTAATCTTTATAAGATAAGTTGAAAATTCCCACTCAAAAGTTATACAATATGTAAACTGATAAGATGTGTAAAATGTAATACCACAATCGTCAATATTTGCTATACGCTTAAATGCAGTCACAAACTCATTACAAAAATTCCAACTCTCGACCTTTTCTTTACTTGGTCTAAAATAAACGTTCTTAATATCCCTTACAAAGTTTAACGGATAAAATGCTTCAAGTTCTTCTTTAAACTCGATTTTATATGTTCTATTCTTAACATAATCCCTTAATCTTAATTCAAAATTTTTACTTAATCTTTTTTCTTTCATATTATACCTCACCATAACGATTGTTGATAATCATAACAAACATATCTCTAAATTTTTCACCATTTATTATTTCTTTTAACGCTATAAACGATTTTTCACCAATTCCACGAGCCTTAAAACGCGTTACTCGCTTAAACTGTTTAAAATCTTTTGAAAACTTTATCCAACCGAGTAAAGAAGTTTTTTCTCTACGTTCATATCTGTATATAGTCTTTAAGATTTTTCTAACGTTTAATTCATCAAAACGTTCTTTTAAATCGTTTACTAAATTCCATTTATCATATTTAACATAATCAAAATCTTTCATTAATATCTACCTCGTTCTTCACAAAATTTTATAACTTCGTTAATCATTTCTAATCTACCTTGTAATCTACTATATTCTTTCTTTACATTTTCCGATTTTTCCTTAAACGTGTCTGCATCATACTCACCTGCGTTCTCATTCAAGTCCGCAAGTAATTGACTTTGAACGTTCATTTGTTCTACACATTTAAACTTTTCGCTATTCAAATATACTTTCATACTTTGTGCCACATTTACCATTTCTCCTTCCTTCAAAAATTAAACTGAATGAGTAAAATGTTGGAACGTTTTGAAATTCCAACACCCTACCCCGACGATTTTAATAAATTAATGTATGTTCGCACGCACGCGTTATGCGTATACGCAGACGAACGGTTGAACAGTTGAACAACTATTCAACTGTTTTTGATTGCATACAATCTAATTACATAACGTTTAATTGTATACAATCTAGCACTCTAACGGTGCGAGTGCTAATTTTCGATTTGGCGTTCGTTATAACTAACTGCCAAAATAATGGACGATTTTTGAATAAGAAAAAATCACTCTAACGAGTGATTTAGTCTTATACTATCTTAAAGCGTCTATTTCATTTTGTATACGCTTTAAGTATTTTTCTTTTTTGCTATCGTTGTAAAACTCACTATTTTTAATACGTTCGTAAAAACTAATCAATTGACGGCGTTTTAGTTGTTTTTGTCTATCGTTTTTATAATTGACGTTTAAAGCCTTAAAACAATCGCAACGCCCATTTAATAGTGATATTATCGAATAGTGTTTAAAATATAATATCTTTAAATCGTCCATAAATTCACGCTTTCAATTAGAATGTTAGTAAATCGTCCACGCTTGTTTGTTTAGGTTGTAATTTTAAAGACACCTTTTTAACACCAGCAATTTTGCAGTATAATTCAACAAATTTTGTACTGCCTAGTGTAAATGGCTTTTGTTGTTCGTCCTTTTCAATATATCCTATGATAGTAAAATTCTTAATATCTTGTAATACTTCGTTAACGTGTAATTTCAAGCCGTCCTTGTTAACTAATTCATAACCACTTTCGATTATTGTTTGTTCGTTATATTCTACTTTATTATTAATACATTGGATTAATTGATTAAGTGTTAGTTTATCACATTTTTTATTATCAAGTGATTTTTTATAATATCTTGCAACTGCTAAATAGTTTATATCGCCGTTATAGATAAAACCATTTTCACCTTGACGTTTTAACTCGTTCATATGGTTTTCGCTACAATTGATTAATTGTCCTAAGTCCTTAGAGTTAACACCATTAATAATTAGTGCAAAATCGCACTCGTTAACAACGCTTACAACGTCTTTTAATTGCTCTAAAATCGCGTTTACGTCGTTTGTGTTGTATTTGTCTTGTAAATCGTTTAACGCCTTATTTCTAATGCTTAAAGCGTCCTTTAATTCGTTTAGTTGTTCGTTTGTAAAATCGTGTAAATTTTTCATAATGTTTTTGTCCTTCCTTTATTCGTTATATTTTTATTTATGTTTTATTTACTCGTTATTGTTTGTTATTAGTCTTATCAACACGGCTACAAGTCCGCGCACGGCTCTATATGTTCGTTAGTTGCATATAGTCAAGATTTTAACGTTTTTACTAACTATTCAATTTTGGTTATCGTTCGATACACAACACCGCCTTTTCTACCTTACGCCTTTATTATAACATAGTTATATAAATGGGTATATAGTTTTTGTAATTTTGTATAATTTTGTGTAAAATTTGTATGATTTTGTGTAAATTTGTATAACGTTTTTGCTTGACTTATTCGATTTTAGCACTCGTTATTGTTAAGTGCTAGTATATCTATCACGAACATTTTATATTATTTGTTCGCCGTCCACGTTCAAATT
>JAGCBE010000085.1 GCA_017652345.1 Methanobrevibacter sp. | reverse complement strand
GATTTCCACAGTTTCTTTATGTTCACCTTCAACGTCTTCATATCCTCTTTCATAACGAATGCAGTCTCCAGTGAATAATGTGCGAGCTCCAAAGCTTCGAATTAAAAGAGATTTTTCTTTCTCTTTCTCTTTAATTGCTAACTCTTGTGTCACACAAGCACGACAGAATTCAATTCCTCCATCAGAGTATAAACCAAGTACTATATAAACTTTAGCCATGTTTTTCTCCTTTCTAAGCTAAACTTAATCTTCTTTTTATCTTTTCAACACAGTCTTTTGCTATCTCAATAAGGATACATCCTCTATTGGTATTAGCACAAGCTTCACCTAATACTCCTGAACCAGCAAATTGATCCAGAATTACTTCTTCAGGAAGAGTTACATATGAAATAATTGCTTCTAATAATTCCACAGGCTTTTCAGCTTGATGAATCATTTCCTTTGGCTTTGCAAAATCAAAAACTGTTGGAAGCATTCCAGCGGCACCTTTCATATAATGCTTAACACCAGGTTCTGCTTTATCTTTCTTAGCATCTGGCCTCAAAGCTCTCGCCTCACCTTTAGAGAAAATCATTACATCTTCTGTGTTCTTAGATTTTCTTCCACAGTTGGAAATAAAACTACCTTTTTTCCACGCAACTTTTGCATAATATTTAAAACCAGCTTTCTCAGCCATTTGTTTAATATTATACAAATATTCATAATTATCGGCATTTTCTTCTGGCAAGAATTCAACAAGAAAAGCACCATCTTTTAACACTCTTGCTTTTTCATTAAAGTCTTCTTGATTATACATGAAAACATCATATGTAGCAAAGTGTCTATTGCCTCCATTATTAGATTTCTTAATCTCATAAGGATGGTCTGTAATAATTGCATCAATACTACCTGTTTTAATAAATGATAGATTTCTACCATCTCCTTCTACAAGTAAGCAATTGTTATTTTGATAGATTCCTCTTGCAATCTTCTTCAAAATACCATTGTCTACTGCTTCATAAATACGAGCGCGTATTGATGGTAATTTACAATTAATTCCTGAAGCTTTAACGGCATCATAAGCTTCAGGAATTGTAAACTTATTTAAATTTTGAATTACATCAGAAATACTCATTGTTATCACACCTCCTTTGTAAATCTTATGTTCTTTTTTCTTTTGTTTTCTATTTTGTGAATTACAAACTGATTAGCACCGTCATGATGATGAACGTCTACATATAGACAACCATATTGGTCTTCTCTAATTTCGTCCCAATGGTCTCCTCTAATATTACAACAGCATTCTTCAACGGCATCTCGTAATGAGTTTTCTGTTTTTTCTATTGGATGAGGGCCATCCCATAAACCTAATTTTCCTGTGATAAGATACTTTGCATTAGGATATTTTCTGTCGTAATAATCTATATCACTTAGAATATTATCCCAATCAACATCAATATCTTCATACAAGGAATCATAAATGTCTTGATCAGTAACATCTTCTGGCATTATATCATTACAATCTGCAATAGATTGACGATATTCTCCCATATTAGAATCACTAGCATCTATTTCACTTGAAAATAAAGTGGTGAATTTTCTTTGCTTTTTCATTATTTTTCCTCCAATTCTTTAACAATATCTTTCATTTGAATTATTTTCCATTCATCAGGGTCTTCACGACTTCCGTCATAAGCATGTAAATGTGTTTTACAAAAACCTTGATACGAATATTCTACTAAAAAACTTCTTCCATGATTGGTATCTTTATACCAACCTTCAAATTTTCTTTCTGGATATAAACGGTCATAATTAATTTCAATAATATGAAGGCTATATTTATAACCTTCTTTACAAAATTGTTCATATCCCTCTAATTTATTTTGCTTTGCTAGTTTTTGCAAAGTTTGTAATTCTTTTGCATTATTAATTTGAATAACAGGTCCTGCAAAATTTCCTCTAATAAATTCGCTCCACTTACTCATTTACATACCTCTTAATAATTCTATGAGGGGAAGCCTCATTTTTGTCATAGCATTCTTTTTGTTTTAATGCTTCTTCTTTTGTCTCTTCTTCTGTTAGGTCGTCCCAGCCGTAGCCGTAATTTCCTTGTATTACCCATGTGCATTTCATTCGTTTTTCTCCTTATCTAATTC
>JAGCBE010000084.1 GCA_017652345.1 Methanobrevibacter sp. | reverse complement strand
TTATAAATATGATTTCAATTTAAAAAATAAGAGAATTTATTAAAGATTCATAAGTATGATTCAATATTAATTATAAATTCACAATATTTATTAATTAATTCAATCTGTTATATTTAAAAAAATTAAAGGTGTAATCTGTGAAAGTACAATCTGATGTAAACATAGGACTTGTGGGCCATGTCGATCACGGAAAGACAACACTTACTAAAGCATTATCTGGTGTATGGACAGATACTCACAGTGAAGAAACAAAAAGAGGTATTTCAATCCGTTTAGGATATGCAGATATTGAATTCAGAAAATGTCCTAAATGTGAGGAACCTTTATGTTACACTACTAAAGATGTTTGTGAGCATTGTGGAAGTGAAACTGAAGTAATCAGAAAAGTATCCTTTGTAGATGCTCCAGGACACGAAACCTTAATGGCTACCATGTTATCTGGTGCAGCAATCATGGATGGTGCTGTATTGGTAATTGCAGCTAACGAGGAATGTCCTCAACCACAAACCAAAGAGCACTTGATGGCACTTGATGTTATCGGTGTTAAAGATGTAGTTGTAGTTCAAAACAAAGTGGATATTGTTCCTAGAGAAAGAGCTGTTGAGAGTTACAAGGAGATTAAGGAATTTGTAAAAGGTACCTGTGCAGAAGATGCACCAATCATTCCAGTATCCGCTCAGCAAGGAGCTAATATTGATATTCTCATTAAAGCTATCAATGATGTAATCATTACACCAGAAAAGGAATTAGACAAACCTGCTAGAATGCATGTAGCTAGATCCTTTGATATTAATAAGCCTGGTTCCCACCCTAAAAAGATTAAAGGTGGAGTAATCGGTGGAAGTTTGGTTCAAGGTACCCTTAAATTAGGAGATATCATTGAAATCAGACCTGGTATCAATATCAAGGAAAGCAAACAGAACAAATGGATCAGCTTGACTTCTGAAATCATTGGATTGGAAGCTGGTGGAGAATCTGTTGAAGAGGTAGGTCCTGGAGGACTTATTGGTGTAGCTACTAAATTAGACCCTGCATTAACCAAGGCAGATTCATTATCCGGTTCCGTTGCTGGTGCTGAAGGCACTTTGCCTGAAGTATTGCATAGCTTTGATATGAAAACTGAACTTTTGGAACGTGTTGTAGGAACTAAAGATGAAAGAAAAGTAGATCCAATTAAAATCAAAGAGCCTTTAATGATTAACTGTGGTACAACCACCACCATTGGTGTAGTGACTAAAGTTAAGAAAAACGTTAGCGTTGCATTGAAATTGCCTGTATGTGCAGACAAAGGGGACAGAGTAGCTTTATCCCGTAGAGTAGGTGCACGTTGGAGATTAATTGGATTTGGTATAATTCAATAATTCTAAATCATTAGATTATTGGATTTCATTTAAAATTTAGTTAACTGTGATAACATGGAATCTGGAGATAAAAGAGAAGTATTCATTGATACTAACTTTTTTATGATTCCTTTTCAATTCAATGTGGATATTATAGAGGAATTCAAAAGAATCTTGCCTAATTATCAATTGGTAACTGCAAGCTTTGTCATAAATGAGCTTAAGGGCTTGAAGAATAATAATAAGGGCAAAGTTAGATTAGCTGCAGGATTAGGTTTGAAAATTGCACAATCTGAGGATATTGAAATTAGGGACATTCCTTTAAATGATGGTGAATCAGTAGATGATGCATTGATTAGAGTGTCTAAAGTATTGGCAACAAATGATGCAAATCTACGAAAGAAAGCCAAGAAAAAGGGAATTGCATTAGTTATCCTAAGGCAAAAGAAATATCTGGCAGTTGAAGGTTATCTGGTTTAACAGTTAATTTATCCTAATTAATTAACTTTAAATAGTTTTATTATTATATTCTTAATTGATATTCATTGATTTATTAAAAAATTGACTTATAAAATTTAAATTTCACTTAAAAACGAGGGATTATTTTGTATTACATGACAACTATTGAGGGAACTGTAAGAATTCCGCCTTACAGATTTGATGAACCTCTTGAAGATGTAGCTATTGAAACTTTAAATGAGGAATACATTGGACAGCTCGATAAGAATTTAGGTTTAATGGTCGGTGCTGTCAGCATTGAGGAAATTGGTGAAGGAGTGCTCATTATGGGTGATGGTGCTGCTTACCATAATGTTGTATTCAATGCAATATTCTTCAAGCCTGAACAACAGGAAATTGTTGAAGGTGAAGTGACTGACATTACTGAATTCGGTGCATTTGTAAGAATTGGTCCTATGGAAGGTCTTGTACACGTATCTCAAGTAACTGATGACTATATCAATTACGATCCTAAGAATGCATCTCTTTTAGGTAACGAATCCAAAAAGGTCTTAACTGAAGGAGACAGAATCAGAGCAAGAATAGTTACTTTAAGTCTTAAAGGAAAATCCATTAAGGAATCTAAGATTGGTCTTACCATGAGACAACCTAACTTAGGTAAATTCGAATGGATTCAAGCTGAAAAGAATAAGGCACTAGAAAAAGCTAATGCTAAGGTGGAAGAATAATGGTATTATACGCTTGTACACATTGCAGTTTATTAACTGATAAGCAACAATGTCCGGAATGTAAAAACCCTACTTCATCTAATTGGAGCGGACTTTTAATCATAACTAATCCTGAAGAGTCTGAAGTTGCTCGTGAATTAGGAATTACAAAAGCTGGCGAATACGCTTTAAGAGTAAGATAATTTTCTTAACTCTTTTTTTATTTTTTCTATTTTTTTAGTTTTTATTTACCATTTCTTTTTTTAAAATCATTTTTTTCTATTTTTAGGGCATTTTTTATGCTAAACTTTATATATCTTAAATTAGATAAATATTAAAGTATAATAATTATTTTACTATATATTTTATAGACTTATTTTAAAATATTGATTTAAAATATTATTATTGTAGATTTATTGATAGAGGTTAAAACTTGTTTAGATTAGACGAAAATTTAATTGGTGAATTTAAAGCGCCTTTAGGTAAATTGTACCCAGAATTTGAAGATGCAATTTCCCTCATTAAAGAAGCTAATTTCCTAATCTCTGTTGGTGATCAGACAACTAAGAATCTCGTTGACATTGATTTGATTCCAGATTTGGGAATCATTGACCATCGTATTCAACGTAAAGATCATAATTATGATATTATTCGTACTGAAAACATTTTAGAGGCAGACAATCCTGCAGGTACAATCACTGAAAATCTATGGGAAACCATAGAGGAAGCTATTTCTTTAACTTTGAAAGATAGCGAAAAACGCATTATTGTAGTTGAAGGGGAAGAAGATCTTGCAGTTCTTCCATGCTTATTGATTGCACCTGAAGATGCTGTTATTCTATATGGCCAGCCAAATGAAGGATTGGTCTTTGTAAATGTTTGCGAAGGAAAAGACAAAGCTGAAAGACTTATGACTTTTTTCAATGAGGAATAGTCGCTCTCTTGGCTTTGAACTGATTTAAATTTGTATTTTATAATTAATTTAAATTCTAACCTAAAAAAGAGGTTTTATAATGGAAATCGAAATTATTGAAAAGAAAGAAAACGTTTTATTTGATAGAACTGAAGT
>JAGCBE010000083.1 GCA_017652345.1 Methanobrevibacter sp. | reverse complement strand
TTGATTTGGATATCTTGTGCAAATTTACCGTAAACTTCAATGCTTTGGTCTATGTAGTCAATGGTAATTATTCCATCAGTACCGGTAATTTCAATTTGTCTACGTTTGTATGGAGTTAACCAGTTCACTTCTAGAATACCTGTAATGTCTTCATCAAAGCTGATCATTATTTCTGCATGGTCTTCAAAGTCAGATTGATCTAAAATACTGCTCATAGTAGCATAAACCTGTTTTACAGGTGCTTCAATCAAGAAGTTCATTACATCTAAATCGTGAATTGCAAGGTCAATAGCTACTCCCACATCCTTGATTCTTGGTGGGAAAGGACCTACCCTTTTAGCTGAAATTGTTACTAAATCTCCGATAACCTCATTTTCAATGAGTTCTTTAGCTTTTTGCACTGCAGGATTGAATCTTTCAACATGTCCTGTTGCAAGCTTTACCCCTGCTTCTTTTGCAGCTTCAATCATTTCTTCAGCTTCTTCAGCAGTAAAAGCAATTGGTTTTTCAACTAAAACGTGTTTTCCATGCTTTATAGCTTCCATAACGACTTCGTGGTGGAAGGTTGTTGGCACACAAACACTTACTGCCTCAATTTCAGGGTCTTTCAATAAGTCTTCGATTTCAGAGTAGCCTTTTGTCTTGTATTTTTTTACAACTTTGTCTAAGGTTGGCTTTACTACATCAGCCACTGCCACGAGATTGGCATTTTCCAATTTCGAATATACACGTGCATGGTTATATCCCATTGCACCTACACCTATAACTCCAACATTTATAGTTCTCAAAGATATTCCTCCAATTATTCAACTATATTTTTGTGCTTTATAACTTATAAATATTATTAAAATTTTATATTTTTTTATATAATTTTTTCTTAATAATTATAATAATCGTTATTAAATTGTTTAATATTTAAAATAAAGATAGCTTAATAGTTAATTTTCTTAAAATATTGTAAAAAATAGGATAAATCGATTTTTAAGAATTTTTAACTATTTTTTAAATTTTGATAAATTTTTGATTTCATGAAAATTCAAGTTTTTTCATGAAATGCAAATTTCATTAAAAAAATATATAAAATAATTAATGTTTTAAAGGAATTCAAGCATATTTTTGCCTATTTTCCTTCCCATTTCCTCAGCTTCCCTTATGCTTCCTCTAATTGTTTCCTGATACAGGATCTCTCCGTTCTTGTCAAGCAAGATGGAATTAAGTTCTAGCTGATTGTTTTTTATTCCAGCTATTGCTCCAATTGGCCATTGGCATCCTACACCTATCTCTTCAAGGATAGTCTTTTCAGCAAGCACTTCCTGGAATGAGAAATAATGGTTTAATTTAGCTATTGTCTCTTTAAATTCACTGTCTTTTCTAGTTATCACTGCTAAAGCGCCTTGACCTGCTGCAGGCATTATATAATCTGTTGGGAACTTTGTTTTAATGTATTTTTGAAGGCCTAACCTATTTAATCCAGCTTCTGCCATGATTGTTGCATCAACTTCTCCATCCATGACCTTTTTGATTCTTGTCTCAACATTTCCTCTGATTGGTTTCAATTCAAAGTCCTTGTCATGGAGTTTGCAGAATGCTTCTCTTCTTAAGCTGCTTGTTCCAAGTGTTGAGCCTTCTTCAAGTTCGCTCCAGCTGTAGTTTGAAATAAGCACTTCGTTAGGGCTTTCTCTTGGAGGAACTGCAACAATTTCAAGGTCTTCGTTCAATTCAGTTGGCACATCCTTTAGGCTGTGAACAGCAAAATCAACCTCTTCTTCAAGTAGTGCATTGTCAAGTTCTCTTGTAAAAAGTCCTTTAGAATCCATATTATATAACTGGGAATTTGTAATCTTGTCCCCTTTGGTCTTTATGATATTCTTTTCTACTTCTTCTCCAGTGATATTGTATAAACAGCTTCTGATATAGTCTGTCTGTACAAGTGCAAGTTTACTTCCTCTAGTTCCAACAATCATTTGAGTCGCCTTAGCTTTTTATATGAAAATTTGTGAATTTATAAAAATGAATTTTAATAGATCAAATCCTTTTTTCATGGTCTTTAATCTTTAACATATTAATTTTGTTAATTATTCTTAATAAAATTATTTAAATTTAAATTTTTTATTTTTAGTCTATTATTTTTTATTTTAATCTTAACGTTTAGAAACTTGTGAATAATTAGACCTATAAATGAATAAGATGTTCTTATTATTCTCTATTGCAATTCTTTGAGCTTCATGATAATCTTCTATATGCTCTATTTTAAGCTGTTTTTCATTCATTGCATTGATTTTTTTCTCTAAACTTTTTCCAAGTTCATCAGTTAATATTAAATTGGCCTTTGGATTATTGGTCAAGTATTCATGTATGAATTTAGATAGCTTCTCTTCATCTATCTCTTCACATGTAACTCCATACTTTCCTCCAATGATAATATAATAATTGTCAATG
>JAGCBE010000082.1 GCA_017652345.1 Methanobrevibacter sp. | reverse complement strand
GGAGTTCTATTCTTATTTTTTGATTTAACTCGTTTTAATCTATTTTTTTATTATTTTCATGTAATTTCATGTAATATGATTCGTATAGTATAAAACTTTAAAAAAAGTTAAAAAAAATATTAATTAATATCTTTATTATAAAAGTATCTAATTCCTAATACTGCAAAAATGATAAATAGAAATCCATCAATTTTAATGGATTGCCTCATATCCAAATTCACCATTGAAGTCAATTGTGCTGTTTGCCCATAGGGATTCAAATCAAATAGGATTTGGACTAAGAAATTATTATCTGCCATCAACATTCCATTCATGATTAAAGCTGCAATCAACAGTATGAATGCTAGTCCCATATTTATGATGATTGCTCTTGATTTTTTTCCAACTACTATTGAGACAAAATAGAATAGTCCTACGAAGACAAGCATTATAAAAATTCCAAATAGGAAATATGAAACATAATCCCAAACTGAGATATTTATTGAAAATAGGAAATATGAAACAATCAAAGTGAATAAAGTAGTTATAATATAAACTATTAAGGATGCAATGAGGTTTGATAGCAAACCAGTAAGATATATTTCTCTACGATTGTTATTGGCAATGATCTTGTTTTTAATGAATCCATCATCGAATTCTTCAGATACAAAAACGCTTATTAATACTGAAATTACAATTCCATACATTACCATTGGCAAAAAGACAACCCTGTTGATTCCAACAGTATATGACATTGCTGTCTTCTGCATGAGAATAAATCCTATTGAGAATATAATCATGAAAAAGCAAGCTAAATACAGCCATTTTTCATGAAAAATCTTGTACAATTCAGATTTAAGAATTCTATTTGTCATCTTCATCCATCAACCTTATAAAAAATTCTTCTAAACCAGTTTCAACATTAAAGCATTTTGTAACAATGCACCCATAGCTATTGAGTCTGATTATCAAATCAGTGATTGTATCATTGGAAAAGACATTCATTTTAAAGTTATCCACTTCCTCATATGGAATTTTCAAATCTTCCATTGCCCTTTTAAATGAGTCTGTATCATTAACTTCCAATTGGACATATCCTTTATTGGCATTTGAGAATTCCTCACTTGTCATTTCGGATATGATTTCACCATGGTTAATGAAAATAAAATCAGTAGCTATTTTTTCAAGTTCATAAAGAAGATGGCTTGAAATTAAAAAAGTCACGCCATCCTTATTTAATTTTAAAATCAGATTTCTCAGACTAATGATTCCTTGCGGATCCAATCCATTCATCGGTTCATCTAAAATGATTAATTCAGGATTTCCAACAAGCATCATTGCAATTGCAAGCTTCTGTTTCATTCCTAATGAAAAATGCTTTACCTTTTTATTTTGGGTATCTTCAAGCCCAACATATCCTAAGAATTCATTAGGATTGAATTCATCTTCAAGCCCATATAAAATCAATTGCTGTGTAATGTTTTGGCTTGCATTCAATTCATAAAATAAGGCGGGTTCTTCAATCAACCCGCTAAAGACATTAGCATTAACATTAACTTGGCCGGAATCTGCATTTTGCAGAGATGTGATAATTCTTAGAAGTGTTGTTTTCCCTGCACCATTGGGTCCAACAAGACCACAAATTGAGCCTTTAGGGATGTTGATTGTAACTCCATTTAAAACATAGTTCTTATCAAATTTTTTAGATATATTTTCTATGGAAACAATAGGGTTCATAAAAAATCACCACTTGGCCAGTTAATGAATTTTCATTTTTAATATTATATTTTTTTAGATTAATTTATATTTCAGATCAATTAGTCTTTTAAGTAGTAATACTCACCTTGCTCTTTTTGTTCTCTGTCGAGGTAAGAATCGTATTTATTTACTCTTGGACGTTTGGTTTCCTTATCTCTTCTAAAGGTAATGTCCAAGTCTCCCAAGAACTGATTCATGCTTGTTCTTAAGTCTGCTGGCTTGGAAGCTATACCATTGAGTCCAGGCTCTCCACTGAATACCATAGCTCTATCTGAAATGTAGTCAATAAATACAATATCGTGGTCTACAATCAAGGATGCTGCATTTCTGCTTTCAATGATCTTTCTGATAACTCTTGCTGCAATGAGCCTTTGCTCTACATCAAGGAATGCAGTAGGTTCGTCGAAAAGGTAAATGTCAGCATCTTGTGACAATGTTACAGCAAGTGCAAGTCTTTGAAGTTCCCCACCACTTAATTTCTTGACCTTTTTGTCAAGCAAGTTATCGAGAGCAAGTGGTCTTCCGATTTCACTATTGAAGATGTTTGAGCCATATGTTGGAGCATTTGCATAAAGGAATTCCTGAGCAGTTCCATCAAAGTCAGATTCAATGTATTGTGGCTTGTAGGCAATATCCACTTTTTCCAAGATGTCTCCTTCAGTTGCCTTTTCAACTCCTGCCAATATCTTAGCAAAGGTGGTCTTACCGATACCGTTTGAACCGAATGCAGTGACAATCTCGTCATGGTAGATCTTACCTGCTTCTGCCTCAAGTGTGAATCCATCGTATTCCTTTTTAAGGTCGCTGTATTCACTTAAGACTTCACCGTCATCTTCCGGTGTAGGTGGACGGATGCTGAATTCAATTGGCTGT
>JAGCBE010000081.1 GCA_017652345.1 Methanobrevibacter sp. | reverse complement strand
GAAATTCCTGATTTGATTGTTCCTGAAACTCCAATTGTATTGATGGCTATTTTCCTTTTGTTTTGCCTTGTTAAAGTGGATAGTGCAACCCTTACATCATTTTCATAGGATCTTCCGCATCTTAATACTGTCTTATAATTGAAAATAGCTTCATTATTTTGAGTGCTTTCTTCAACAAGGTAATGTCTCATGACCCATAAGTCAAAGTTGCTTGAATGGTTCTCTCCCCAGTATCTAATGCAAGCATCCCAGCAATATACAAGCATATCCTCTATGGATATTTCCACTTCTGACTTTACATCAAGAATCAAGTAATGATGATTTTTCCTTAGTGTTGGAGGCAATACTTTAAGCTTCATACTCATCCTCCTCCAAATCATTATCAATATCTTCAATTAATTCCAAATCCCCATCATCAATCAAATCATCATTAAAGTCTTCATCAAAATAATCATTAAAGTCTTCAGATTCATTGAATTCCTCCAAATCACTTATCCTATTGTCATAAGTGTCAGTGAAATCATCACTATCGATAATCTTTACGCCCTTTACAATCATGCTTTTTCTTTCCTTATTGAAGTCAATGATTTGCTTAGGGTAATAATAAAATCCATTGTATATCTCCTCATTGCTAAATCCAATGGACTTGAAGAAGGATACAATATCTCTTGTAGAGCGGACATCATAAATGGATTTGGAATCAGTTGTAAGGATCAATGGAAACTTGAATTTACGATGAAACATAAGGATTTCCTTAAAGCTGCTTATTACATTAGCCCTGTATCTGAGATGATTGTTTAAGATATCCCTAAAGCATAATTCAATAGCTACGTTGTTTCTTTTAGCTTCCTTTGCCAATACATGATTCATACCGGAATCTCTTCTTTTATAGTAAGGCCTTGACAAGACATCAATCCTATGGTTTTCACAAACGCTACGGTTGACCTTTAAGTCCCCACCTAAACAGCTGATGTAATCTGACTTGTTGCGATATTTGTTGATTATCTTTCTGATTTCATTGGAATTGGCATTCAAGACATTTATTCCCATAGAAAGCTCAGCATGTTCAAAATTAGTTTTTTTACTTCTATAGGTTTGATTGAAGTCTATAGAGGATAATTCATCAATCAAATCATCCTTATATTCAAGAGCTTTTTCAAAGTTTTCAGGAGAATAATTCAAATTAAGATAATCCCATCCGAACTTATTGGCTTCCTTAACTAAAGCCAAATCATTATCGTAATTCTGTCCTCTTAGATTCAAGTCATAAAATTTCATTTGATTACCTTAATTCGCTTTTTAGAAATAATTTTTATAGAATTGTCATTTATATAGCTATAATAGAATAACTATATTTTATAATTTATTATTAATGTTTAAAATAGTTTCTAATCATTCTTGATATTATCAGGGAATATTTCAGAGATCTTTTTGATTGCCACTTCCTTTTTAGCAGGATATGCAGCTATTTTAATCTTTAAGTGAATGCTGTCTCCACCATCAAGAATTTCCCACTCCTCTTCTAATGCCTTTTCCTTGGATAATCTTAAGAACAAATTACCCTTTTCATCCATTTTCCTATCTAAATCATTATACAATTTGACAAGCTGATCTTCTCCAATGGATTCTATAAGAGTGTTTAGGAATTCCTTTGTTTCCCTTTTTTTGGAAACGGTTCCAGTTAAAATAAGCATTTTCTCTTCCAAAAGTCCTTCTGCCTCTTCAACTTCAGGTTCTGCAGTAGGCAATATATTTAAAAGAGCTTCTAAAACCTCATCCTTGTCTTCATTTTCGTAAATAAAGACACGATATCTGATATTATGAATCATGATTAACAATCCCGATAATGAAATTAAAATTATAATTAAAATTATATTTATATTTATTTGATTGATTCTTTAAATCATCTTGAGCTTCATCTATTTCTATAAAATCATTATCTTCTTTTACATTTACGTCTATTGTTCCTTTTTCTTTACTTTCATCTGTGATGTTTAGTGTTATTTTATTGTTTATGCCCTCGTAGTAATCATAGGTTTCTTTATCTGTTGTTATTTTTGAGTTGTCTATGACTTTGAAATAT
>JAGCBE010000080.1 GCA_017652345.1 Methanobrevibacter sp. | reverse complement strand
ATATATATAAATATATATAAAAAATATATGATATATGTATGATGTCATTCACTCACGCATTTTATAAACAATTATTTACTTTACACAAAAAAGTATGTCTTATCATTGATTTACTTTTTTGTCATAAAATTATATGCTTGTATTCGCTCATATTTTGCCCATATTTTAAATTTTATATACTTAGTTATATAAATATATGTCTAAAGATTAAAAACGTCTTAAATTTAAAAATATGAGTTATTAGAAATATGTCTAATATCTATTTACATTTTAAGTAAAATCAGTATAATAATAAATGCTAGTAAATAATATATGCTATTTACTCACCTTTTAACCCCAACGCATGGCGTATTTGAATAGTAATTAATAGTTATATTATTTTTCTGGTAGTCAGAATAAGACATCCTTATTCTTGTGAGTATAAGAGTTATATGTAAATCAAAAAAAAGTGGAGCAATCATAAGCTCCACTTTTTTGTTATAGAATTATATGTTTGTATTTGCTCATATTTTGCCCATATTTTAAATTTTATATACTTAGCTATATAAATATATGTCTAAAGATTAAAAACGTCTTAAATTTAAAAATATGAGTTATTAAAAATATATCTATTAACATAGGTCAAAATCAACATTGTAAATACTATCTATAACTTTTTCTCCATCTTCATCAAATTCAAGGTCTATACTACAATGTAAATATATGTTTGTGTTTTTGTATTTGTAACTTACAAGGCAATTTGTGTCCTGGTCGTCACATCTGTTATTTTTGTAAACTTCGTAAATGTCGTTTTTGCCGTCAATGTAAAAATTATACTCTTTTAACTTATTGTCAAATTCTTCTAAAGTGTCATATTTAAAATTATATTTTTTTAATTCTTCAAAATCTTTTTCGGACAAAATGTCATTACCAATTTTTTGAAATTCGCCGTCAACTAATTCTAAAAGCTCAAGTTCTCCGTCTTCATTTATTTCATATCTGTTTTGTTGTAGTTCGTATTCTTCTATATATCTTAAATAACTACAATTATATCTTACTAGATTACTTACAGACATTTGATAATATTCATTATCAAATTCTTTTCTTGCTTCTTCTTCGTTGTCAAAACTTTCAACTATTTCATAGTCGTGATTTGTAAATGCGTCTGATACTGTATAACCTGCTTCCACATCTTGCCACTTAAAACTTTTATTATTAATCTCTTGTCTATATACTGCAATTTCCCATTTTTCAATTATTTTATTTTTCATGTTTATTACCTCTTTTCTTTATTTATTTTTAATATTTTTCTATTAAAAGTTCAAATGTTTTATTATTATTTTTATATCCTAACAATGTTGATTTACCTTGATTATATTTTTTTAAATGATATCTAAAAAAATTAATCATTTTTTTATATTGTTCTTTAGTAATATCGTAGTGTCCGTCCTCGTTAACTGGCATATCATTATATACAAAATAATCATATATATAATGTGTTTCTACTCCATTCTTTAATAATTCAAGTGATATTGTTTTTTCTTCAACTTCAAATAACATTTTTATTACTTCCTTTCCTTTATCTTACATATTTATTTTACACTATATATAGTGCAATGTCAAGTAAAAAAATAAAATTTTTTATTTTTTTATGTTCTACTAACTTTTGACTATATTGTTTCTGAATAAAAAAGTATATCTTCATCTTTTTTTGTTATACATAATCTATCATATAATTCTTTTAATGTAGTGCCGTAACAAAACATTTTAAAACAATTTTTTTGTAATTTGTGACTTATTAAAATACAATACTTAGGATTATATCCCCACTCTTTATATCTATCTAAGTAATATCTTTCGTTTGATAATGTTAATATAACATTATGTTCTTGTGCTATTTCATTCATTTTTTCTAATAATCTTTTTTTACTTACTCTTTTCATTTTAATTACTTCATTTCCTTTATCTTATATATTTATTTTACACTATATATAGTGCAATGTCAAGTAAAAAATAAAACTTTTTAATTTTTTTATTTGGTAGCCCCTGCAACTTGCAAGGGCTTTATTATTATATTAAATTGTTATCAATTTAATATAAATTGTTATCAATTTAATATAAATTGTTATCAATTTAATATAAATTGTTATCAATTGCAAATTCCATAAATTTGCCTTTGTTATAATAATCTCGATTTTTGTAATATGATAAGTATGACATTAAACTTAAAAAAACTTCTTCAAGCGTAAAGCCTGCTGCCACTACTAACTCATCATCACTCGTAGTTATTAAATAATGATTTGTTGTTTGTAGCTTATAAGTTTGCATTGAATAAGCTACTCCATATTTTAAAAATATTTTGTTGAATGAATTATTAATTATTGCTTTTGTAAATCTCATTTTAATTACTTCCTTTCCTTTATCTTATATACTTATTCTACACTATTTATAGTGTAATGTCAATAAAAATTTTAAAGTTTTTTAAAAAAATTTTTGCCCTTAGTTTTTTAACTAAGGGCTTTTATTTTTAGCATGTTAATAAATCTATTTTTCTATTTTTTACTTTAGTACAACCATATTTATTTTTTATTTCATTAAAGCTCATATGTGAATGTTTTTTTATTTTTTTGTCGTCTCCGTTCCAGTACCATTTCTTTTTACCACTTGAAAAAAAGAAATTATTTTCTTTTAAAATGTCTTTATGTGGATATGTGCTACCGCCTACCCATATCCAATTGCCGATAATTTCAATCTCTACATTTTCTAAAGATATTATTTTTTCTATTATTTCGGCGTATTTTCTCATAAATTGTTCTGCTTTTTCCTGTGTATATTCTTTAAAGTCATTTTCTAAGTTTTCAAAATTTCCAAAACCATTTTTTAATATTTTTTCGTATTCGTTCTTCATTTCTACAAACTGGTCTTTATTTCCGCCGTTATCTGTATGAAATTGTTTAACAAATTTAAAATACATTTTCTTTAGTTCCTTAACATTTTTTACATTTTTAAAATACTTCATTTGTAAAACCTCTTTTCTTTATCTTATGATACTATTTTACACTATTAATAGTGTAATGTCAACAAAAAATTAAAACTTTTTAAAAAAAATTAACCGCCAAAAATAGCGGTTAATTAGTTATTTTATATTTTTAAATTTTTCATTTAAACGATTATTTTTTACACATCTTAAAAATTTATTTACCTGCTTGTCGTCTAAATATCCCAACGTATCAAAATTTGTTAATTCACTATAAAATAATTCATACTTATATAGATTTTCTAAATATTGCAAAATTGCTACGTCCCACAAGTTATACTCACTTCCATACGTACCTGGAGTTTTTACCACACTAACTCCTAGATTATTGTTAAATGCAAATACATATTGTATTCCGAAGTTTCTTTCTCGTCTTACCATTAAATATTTTTTTAAATCCTCGTCAATTTTTAAATGTATATTTTTTGTTTTACAAAAATTTTCACATCTATCATGATACATATTTTTGTAGCTTTCTTCATAATCCATGTCTATTTCTCCATTCGATAAGTTATTAATTTTTCTATTGAAATATTTGTCAATAGACTAATTTTTACTAAAGTTCTTAAATTTATATCCCTATTATTTCTAATATTGGTCATCGTTGCTTCTGGTAGTATATGTTCTTTTCGGATCCTGCTTGTGTTGTATCCTGCATCTGCTAGTTTTTCTAGCAAATTATTATACTTAATGATTATATTATCTTTTTTTTTCATTTTTTACACCTCTTTTTAATATCTCTTTTCTTTTTATTTTTTATTTGCTAGCCCCTACATGTGCAAGGGCTACAATTTAATATTATACTTTCATCTAGTATGGATTTACAATTAAGTCAATAATGTTTTTTTCCATGTTATCAATTTTTTTGTATCTTAATCTTTGCAATTCTTCTTTTGTATCTCCAACTATTTTTTTGTCCTTAAAATTTAAAACAATTATATATTTATCGTCAATTATTTTAACCTCGATATATATATATTTACTAATCTTAGTTAACTCAATATATGATAAATCATCTTTTAAATTATTAAGCGTCAATTCATCTTTTATATAATAATAAAATGTGTCTGTGTCTGTTTTTATTTTTGATATTTCTTTGCAAAATTCTTTAATTGTTATTTTTTTTCCTTTGATATTTTCAATAATATTTTTATCTTTTTTTAACATTTTTATTACTTCCTTTCCTTTATCTTAATACTATTTTACACTATAACTAGTGTATTGTCAATAAAAAATATAAAATTTTTTAAAAAAGAATTGATACAAAATATTTTGATTAGTGCCCTTGTGCAATTTCCATTGTTTGAGTAGCTGCTACATTTTTTAATATATCAAAAGTGTGTTCTTTCTCAATATAAATATCATAAAAGTCATTTTTAAAAGTGTACGTTTTAAAATAATTTCTATTAAGCTTAACTGCATATGCATATATACCTTTATAGTAATTATGTACTGGTCTTATTTGCCAATCTTTCAAAAATACGCATTTATTATTAGCTACAACTAGCACATAAGCGTCTTTTACTCTTTTAATATTTGATGTAATTATGATTATATTGTCATCGTCAATAACGTGGTCAAATGTAAAATATTTGTTTGTTTTAAATTTTATACTTTTTCCAAAGAAAAACTCTTTATCTTTTATTTTCATCTCTTTAATGTATTGTGAATATGTTTTTTTTGATTTTTTTGTTTTTTCTTCTTTCATTTCTTTAACCTCTTTCCATGCTTCCTTTAGACATTCACTAAATAAAGCGTTTTTAAATTCTTTTTTAAATTCCCATGCTCTTTTCATAATATTTTTCATTTGTATCAATTCCTTTCTTTATCTTATATATATATTATACACTATAAATAGTGTAATGTCAACAGAAAAATAAAATTTTTTTAAAAAAAATAAAGGGCTTTAAAAAGCCCTTTAACTTGTTAAATTAACCATAACTTCCACTGCTACCTCATTTCTAGCTCCATTTTGATAATGACTAATTGCATATGAAATTTCGCTGTTTGTAAAAAATACAGTTATTTCGTTTGTTCCTGTTATCTCTTTTGTGTAGTCGTAGTCTTGTAACATTCGTGAGCCGTTAAAATACACGTTTGTAACCGCACTTTGAATGTTTGGAATGTCTGGTACTGTTATATAATACATACCTCTACTATTGTTATAGTAAAGATTGTAAATGCTTGACCATATACGTCTTACACCTGTTGTGGCTGTAAGGTTTGTTAATTGCATCCAGCTGTTGCTTCTAATGTCTGTAATGTCTGTGTCTAGTATGCTTGTCTTGGTAGTTGGTATATAAATGTATGCTAATCTTATTAATTTGTATGTGTCTGTTTCTACTAATTCTGTATTTGTGCCACTTTGTACGCCTTTAACTACTTTTATACCGCACTCCCTTTGCTGTGCGTCGTAGTATAGTACAACATAATCCGTCCTATCAAAATTACTATGTGCGTCTACATCTAGAATTAAATCCGTTGTATTGTAAATATATTTAAAATTTATTAATGCTTTACCACTTTTTACTTTTATTTTCATGCCATTATTTGCACTTACTACTTCTAGTTCATTTTCAAATCCTTTAAAAATTCCATTTGTTAACATTCCGCTGAAATAATTAGACATGTCATCTGCATTGTATAGTCTATCACCATTTACAGAGTTAAAAAAACCATATTTTACCATTTAAAAGCCCCCTTTTAATGTATATTTTGCATAAAACTATTCGTCCTTAATGCGTATAATATATCGACCTCTGCTCTTGTTATTGTGTAGTTATTACTTCCATTATTTGCAAATCTAACATAAAGTGTTGTAGTGCTTTCCGCTAATTCTAAATACATTTTTTGTACAGTAATATAATAAGCTAATGAAAAGTCAAAACCTGCAATAGCAAGAGGATAATATGTTCCGTTATCATATGTTATGGGATTAATAGGCAAAGATAAATCAATCGTAGAATGTGAATTTACTGTAAATTGATAGCTACTACTAGCAATTGCTGCTCTTCTCATTTCAAAAAGGTTAAAAATTGGTAGACTATTAATTCCATCGTCTGTGTCTCCTATTCTATACTTAAAATTACTATTATCTGTTATATTAAAAGCTGACATGTTTTAAGCACTTCCTTTCTAAATATTGGTAAATTCTAATTTTAAATCACAAGCATATCCATCAATATCCCATTTTTGTGTTACCTCTGTAATTAGTGCGTATAACCTATCTTTAGTATCTGGGTTTATTATTGTAACAACTCCGCCTATAACAAAATCATTTTTATATTTAAATAAAGATGTGTCTACTTGTGTTTCGTATGAATTTGCTTGTTTGTTTGCGTTCTTGTATGCAATACCTTGATTTATTAAAAAATTATCGTATTCTTGTTGCGATATTACCCCAGAATTGCTTGAAATTTCTGTTGCGTCAACTTTACAATATATATCATTGCTTTGTAGTGGAATACTTCCAACTATTTGATATCTTTTACTATTTCCGCTTCCCTCACCTACAACTACAGGAATATTGCAAGTATTATAATTATCTATTTTTTCCGAAAATGATAACATATTGTTAAATGATTGCGAAAATATTGTATCTGTATAATCTTGTTTACTAAAAACAAGTAATTCATATCTTTGTAAATCTTCGTTGAACTGTAAATCAAAGTAAAAGCCTGCTGTATCTGTAATTGTTTTAATTGCGGTATAGACATTTTCAAAATCAAATTGCAATTGGTATATTGTAGTGTGTGTAGACGATACAATTCTTATAGGATAGAAAAAAGCATAATTATCATTTACATAATTTACTATATTAGTACAATTATTTTCAACTGTATCATTTAAAATTTTTTGTCCTACAATTATTCTATATGATAATAGTGCTTTTAATTCCTCACCCCTTAAATATATATAATTACCATCTGTATTACTAAAGACTTTTTCAATTTCTCTTATTATATAATAATCACTATTACTATATACGGCTTTTATAAAAAAACCTACATTAATATCATTTATATTACTGTTTATAATTGGAATTTTAACTTCAAAAGTGCCGATATCATAAAGATTTTTTGTAAAAATAATGCTTTCTGCGTAGTCTATTATAAGTATTTTTTCTAAAACTGGAGTATAAATGCAAATATTCATTATAAACCCCCTTTTTTATTTGTATAATAAATATATATATCTGTATTGTAAATTTGGTTGTCATATCCATCTTTAAACACTATTATATTATTGTTTGGCTCAAGCTCTATAAAATTTATATCACTAGTATCTAAATATTCTAATATATCAATTTCATTTCCGTTTGTATCTGTTAATATTATACTTTTTTTTGAAAATCTAGTGTCGATTTTTAACTTCTGACCTTGATAAAAATATTTATCGACAAATACTACTTGATTATGTGTAGTATTTATTACTTTAAATCCATCTATATTTTCATCAAAAAACGCCTCTATTATACAACCTGTACCAATATCTCCCAATATTGAAATATTTGTGCTTGTGCTATCCTGCAATTCTCCGAATGGTACACCAACGCTTGGCAAATTTAATGGAAATTCTAATAAATTAATTATGTTAGATACTTTTATAATATTATCGTTTTCTTCTGAAAAATAAGGATACAAACATATAATACTAATCTGTATTATCATTTTTTTATTAAATTGGCTATAGTCAACACTTTCTGTATATCCGTCTATAAAATAATCATCTATGTATAGTCTAATAGGAATTGATGGAATAAAACATTCGTTTAACTCTTGCCTTGCGTCTGCGTTATATGTATTATATGCAATAGATATAACTATGTTTCTATTTCCTACATATGCACTATTGAACACGCTTCCGACATAATCTGGTATTGATGATGAATTAATAGTAGCACTAACAGGGTTTAGTCCTGTAACTTCTAAAATATCAAATTTATTATTATTTTTAAAATTTATAGAAAATCCATAATTATTTTTTGCTGATATACTAAACATTCTTTATCACCTGCCTCATTAATGCGATTTGTTTTTGCGTATCTCTATAAATATCATATCTGCTAAGAGCTTTAGGGCTATTGTTTGTCTGATAGAAATTATAAGTTGCGTTATTGTTGCTATTTTTTTCTACAACTGAATTATTTGTGCTTGTGCTTCCTTGTAAACCGCTATATATACCGCTTGCACTAGATACTAGGTCATTCGATAAAGCTTTTATATCTTTATATATTCCGCCTATATTCTCTTGCATGCCGTAACTTATCCCTAATACCGCATTTTTTCCGATAACGTCCGCAAAAACCTTTGATGGGCTTTTAATTTTTAAAGCCTTTTTAAATTGTTTAATAATACTGTTTGCAATCGTTTTTATTTCTTTGCCTAGATTTGATGTTTGGCTTTTCATTCCTGTAATAAACCCTTTTATGCTTTCAATTCCTAGTTTCTGAACTTTTTTATTAACATCTTTTAAAGCATTGTCAACGGCTTTATTATATTCTTTGTTTAATTTTGTAAAATCTGATTTATATAAATTATCTGCGTATTGTTTACTAGCTTTTAATTTTTCCTCATATGCCTTATTATATTCTTTTAACTCTTTGTCGCTCATTGCTAGTAATTGCTCGGTCATTCCTTTAGATATTTCTATGTCCATATTTGCAACGGCTGTATATAGATTTTGACCTACTTTTCCCTTAAGCTTTTTCAAAACATTAGCATAATCTTTTATATATTTTGTTTGTTCTTTAATTTCCTGCGTTGTCGTTAGAATTTCAACGCCATTCGCACTGGTTGTAAGACTTCCAAAATCTAACATCTTGTTATAGGTTGCATTGTACAATTCTACAAGCTTGTTATATTTATTTTCGTATGTTTTTGTAACGCTGTTTAATGTATCATTTACAAGCTTTTTAGCGTTTTTTTGAAATGTTTTAAGCGTATTTGTATATGCTGCATTTATAGACTTTGTAGCATTTTTAAAATCTTTTAATTTTGTTGTTATTAAATTTTTTGTCGATGTAGTACTAGACTTTACATAGTTGTCAATTGTAGTATTAAATTTAGATATTAAATTTTTTGTAAATGTTTCAAAACCACTATTTTTTAATGACGTTTTACTCGCATTTAAAGTTGCTTTTGTTAAATTTTTAGCCGAATTTACTGCAATCTTAGTACCTTTAGTTATTCCTACTGCTACACCTAGGGCAATATTTTTGCCGACTTGGTCTCTAAAAGCCTTTGATGGTGAAGCAATCCCTACAGCGTCTTTCATTCCTTGCAAGATGTCGCCTGCAAGTCCTTTAACTTTTCCTACTACCCAATCTTTAGCCGCAACTATACCATTCCACAAACCCTTTATAATATTATCGCCTATTTCTAACATTTTACTAGGCAAATTTTTCAAGCCGTTAAGCAAATTTTTTGCAAACTCTTTAGCACCTTGACCGCCATTTTTTGTCATGTCCTTTACAAAATTCTTGATTTTATTTATAGCACCTATTAAAATGCTCCATAATTTTGCAGGTAGGCTCTTTATAAAGTTAACAATATTTGTAACAAAACTAACCGCACCACTTTTAGCCTTGCTTATTATATTGCTAAAAAATAAACCAACTTTAGCAATTGCAAATCCAAAATAATAAGCCATTTTAGATGGTATTTTGCCCAACTCTGAGCCTAGCTGAAGTAAAAACTTAGGAAAATCAGTCTTTACTTTATTTACCATTGAGACGATCCATTCTCCAACTTTTGGAATGGCTTTTTTTAGTCCTGTGACTAGTGCGGATACAATTTTCGGCGTTGCATTTAATATTGACATGGCAATTTTTGGGATTGCTAATACCAAAGAAGCCCCAATTTGCAAAAATGCACTTATTAACATAGGTGTGTTATTTAAAAATGTATCAATTAGCTTTTGTATTATGCTTGGAATTGCGTCTACTAGGCTTTGTATAATAGTAGGCAATTGCTGTACTATTGATGTTACAATTTTATACAAACTGGCAATAATTAAAGGTAAATTTTGTATAATAATATTAATCATATCAACTACGGCTTTTACAATAATAGGTGCATTAGCTACTAATTGTGTACTTATTAATTGTAAAATCTGCGGTATTAATACTAAAAGGCTATTAAGTAAAGATGGTAAATTCTGTATTAAAATATTTATCAATTGTAACGCACCATTTAAAAGGCTTTCCGTCAAAGGTGGCAAAAGGTCTGTAACTATTTTACCTAAAAGCCCTACTATTGTAGGTAAAGTAGTCATTATAATAGGTTCTAAATTTTGTAAAACATTGTCGATAGCTGTTTTAAAATTGTTTAGAGCTTGCCCCGTATCTAAGTCTTTTGTTGTAGTAGACAAAAGCAAGTTGTCCCATGCGGATTTTAAAGAATTTATACTACCCTCGATTGTTTTAGAGCTTTCTTTCGCTGTTGTTCCGCTTATGTGCATTTTGTCTTGCATAACGCTTATTGCGTTTATCATGTTATCAAAACTTAGTGAGCTTCCATCTACTGTAACACCTAGCTTTTTTTGTGTATCGGTCATTTTGCTTGCTTCTTGTACAAGTCTTTGTGCTTCTTGCTTAGTGCCTCCAAATCCTAATCGCAAATTATCCAACATGCCCATGTTACCTTTAGCAAACCCTTGATAAGCTCTTTGTACTTCTTCTATATCAGTTCCAAACGTATTTGCATTATCGCTCATGTCTGTAAGTGCCCTATTAGCATAGTCTGCCGACTTTTTAGTATCTCCCTTTAATGAGGATATAAGACTAGCCGAAAACTTGGTGACATTTTCCATATACTCGTTAGCTGATAGTCCTTGATTTTTATATGCACTTAAAGCGTTATTTTTTACAATATCTGCATTTTTTCCAAATAATTTTTCAACTCCACCGCTTACTTGTTCAAACTCTGAATAACTTTTAATTGCGTCCTTAGTAAATTTTACTACCGCACCGCCTGCTGCTGCTATTCCTGTAAGTAAAGTTTTTCCAAATGCACTTGCAAGACTTTTACCAAATCCACCTAATTTTCCTGTTGTTTGCTCGCTTGTGTCTCCTACTTTTTTTTCTTCTTTTCCTACGTCTTTTAATTCATTTTCTAAGCCGTCAAGTTGTGCGTTAGTCCTGTTTATTGCACCTTGTTGGTTGTTCATAGTTATAGTCAAGTTTTCGACTTGGCTTTTCATTTGACTTTCTTGTTTTTCAGCTTTCAAAAGTTCTTCTTCAAGCTTTTTTACTTCTTTTGCGTCGTCTCCATAAATCCCCTTAGCTTTTTCTAATTCTTTCCTTAATTCTTCCGTCTGCTTGCTTGCTTCTTCTTCGTATTTCTTAGCTTTTTCTATTTCTTCTTCATAAACTTTTAATTTTTTATTTTGAGCGTCTAATATTGCCTGCGTTTTTTTTATTTTTGCGGTTATCCCGTCTAAACTATGCTCCCATTCCTTTGTGCCGTTTGATACCGCTTTAAACTCCGAATTTGCTAATTTTATTTGTTTGTTTGCCTCGGATATCCCTTTTTTTAAATCTGTAACGTCAACCTTAAATCTTGTTGTAACATCATAGTTACCTGCCATATGCTCACCGCCTTATACTAAAACCAATTGTCGCTCGCTGGCTTTCTTATAATTTTTTTACCTGCTCTAGTTTTTTTATTTTTTTTGTTATATTCTGTTAAGTTTTTTATCAAATTAAAAACGTCTTTAAATCTTTTTTCACGTACATCAAAAGGGCTTAATGCTGGAAATCTATCACAAATACAAACATTTACTTCAAATAGTATTAACTTATATGATGTATTATCATGAATAGAATTTATTTTTTTTTGCTTATTCCATCACTTATTTGACTTAATGCGTATTTAATTATTGTAACTATAATCTGTGCCATTTCCTTAATTTTAACATTTCGCAATTCTTCGTCGGTTAATCCGTCGAAAATATCTTTCATTAAATCTTTAATGCTTCCTAGCGATTTCGGTATTGTTTTTCCTACTAGTTTAATTAATTCTATATCATCGCCTTTTTGTAATTCGTCCATGTCAAATAATTCTATTACATCTTCAACTACTCCAAATTTTATGTCATAATTTTCAGCTTCGTATGTTTTAATAATTGTATTTTTGTTATATATATTTAATATCATTTTTGTTATATCCTCTCTTTTTTATTTTCTAATTAATATAAAAATAAAGCGACTAGTTTTTACTAGCCGCTTATTAGATTAATGATAAAAATGTTTATTATTGCTTTGTATTGCGTATTTTTATTTAAAATAAATACAGATGTTATGTGCGTTAATAGTTTTTTAATTTATTTATAGTTTATTGTTTATTGTTAAATTTTAATAACATTTTAAAAAAAGATTTTTTTTAAATTAAGATGGTAGTACAACTTCGGCACTTCCTACTTTTTTAGCTTTGTCGTCTGTGCTGGATACCTCTGCAACTGTTATTATTTGTCCTGCTGTTGCACTGATATTAGTATCTAGTGTTAAAGCTGTCCAACTTGTTAATACATCATCGTACGCTACTGTTTCGGCTGTGCTTCCTAGCTTATACATGTACTTGTTGCCTGATCCACCCGCTGGATAAATAGTGTCGACTTGCGTTGTACCTGCCGTACTTCCTGCCGTCATTGATATATTTAATGTTCCTATCGTTGGGCTTGTTGTTATTGTGTCTGGTGTTTGTATTGCTGTGAAAAAATTGCTTACGTCTGCAAGACCATAACGACCATCTACAACTATTCCTTTAGCTCCAGACTTGCTCCATGTTCCGTTCTCGTATTTACCCTTTGTGAATTCATATTCTGTGTAAATTCCTGTAAATTCAATTTCGGTATTTGAAGTGTCTGTTCCGTCATTCTCTGTGGTAACAGTTTCTTCTGGAATGTTAAATTGCCCTTTTAATCTACTTACATACCTATATTGACCATCTGTGCCTTTAGTTCTGTACATTATCGCAAAATATTTATTTTGTCTAGGGCTATCTACCATCATACCTGTTGCACTGTCAAACGATTTACCAATTATTGTTGCTAATTCTTCCAAAGTTGGTGGAGCTAATGTTAATGTAATAGTGTCCGCACTTTCTGAATTAACTACAATCATAGCTTTATTATCGTAGTAGTGTGCCTCTGATGAGCTGTCGGTTGACTTTGCAATCTCTTGTACTGGTATATGTATCGGTGCTGTACATTCGTATCCGCTTTCGTCGTCTCTAATTACTTCGGCAAAATAAAAGTTATCTACACCTCTAAATTCAAATACTTGTTGTTCTGCCACAACTATTCCTCCTTTCAAGTTTTCAAAAAAAAGTTCTGTATAAAAAGATTTTTTGTATTAAAAAAGACATACAAAATATATTTGCATGTCTTTTATAATTGCTGTAAATACGTAATGTTTAAGCCTCGTCCTACATGTGTTATTTCGTCGCTTGGTAGGTCGTAGCCTATTTCCGTTATTATCCACCTATTAGATTTTAATAATGTTTTAGCCTCTCTTATAAGCCTATAAGCTGTGTCTGGCTCATTTGAATAAACATTCACGTCAAAGTTATATTCTATAATACTTGTACTATCATCATAGCTTGAATGCTCTACTTCTCTATTATTCCAAAAGGTAAAAAATGTAGGTGGATATGTTTCATCTTTTGCTAGGCTTCCTTGCCTAAAAACTGGATATTTAAAAGTTTCCAAAAGTTCAATTAAATTATCTTCCATAATGTTTTTTACCTCTGCAAAATTTTAAGTATGGTTTCTTCCTGTATTTCTAAGCATTTTTTTTGATGTCTTTTGCCGTAGATATCGTCATTTATTTTTTTGACTGCTGGTATGCTTGGCTCTCTATTAGGTGCACCTCTCAAAATTATAATGCTTTCCATTCCGCTTTTATTAAAGTCGTAACCTATTCTTATTCCTGCTTTCATTCCCTCCCACTCAACACTAAAATTATTATCGATAGAATTTTTAAGTGTTCCGTCGCTATATAATCCTTGATGTGGGTAGTTGGGCTTAACACTGTCTTTTGCTAATTGGCTGTTAACATATTCTTTGCAAGACTTCAAGGCTTTTTCTGTCACTTCTCTTATGTCTTTTCCTGCTTGCTCTATTGCTTGCATTAAAACGTCGTCTTTAGCTATTACAAAATCAACTTTATTTCTTGGCACAACTAAGCACCCCCTTGTACGGCTCTAACTTTAAACTTTGCAAATTGATTTCGCATGTTTATATTCTCAACATCTCCAAAAATTTCATATATTTTATTTGTCTGCAAGACTTTTATACGGCAATCACTTTTAAGGTCTGTTCTGTACCATGTTTCAACTACTGCGGTATCAACGATTGTATATACATCATTGTTTAATGTTTCTGTACCGCCAAATGTTCGAAATGAACATTTAACCTTATCCCCTGTATCTCCGTATGTCTTAACAGTTACCCCTTTTTTAGTTGTATAGATAGGCTTTAATAGTTCGATAGTCACATTAAAAGGAAAAGATGGTTTGTAAGCTCTCATGTATTATTTTAGTGCAAGCTGTGACGCTCTCTGGATAAAATAACTTGATAAATTACCATCATTAGCTCCATAGCTCCACAAATCCGCAACGCCTCGTGTAATAACTCCGATTGTGATATTTTGTTCCTTGACTCCTGCTTCTTTCAAAAAGTCTATAACTTCATTTACATATTCTGTAAGCGTGTCGTCTTGATAATCATCAGTTATACCTAATGCGTTTTTAACTCTTTCTAAAATACTATCATTCGCCATTTTTCGCACTTTTCCTTTCTGTTATCTTTTCTACTAATTTCTGACTATTTTCTATTAATTCTTCGCCTCTATCTTTTTTAACTGTTATAATATCCCCTCTGTTGTATAGCTTATTAGTATTCTTATCTCTAAATTGCTTTAATACTTTTAATTTAATAAAATCACCTCATTTTTATTATATGCCCTATCATGCAAATGATAGGGCTATGAAATATAATATTAAGAGGAATAAAAAAATGAAAACATATATATCTATGTATTAAAAACCTGCTTTAGTAATTGTTATACTGCCGCTGTCTAATACCGCTTTAAAAAGTGTACAACTGTCTTTTTCGACTACAACATCATTGTCAACAATTGTTGCTGCTGTTCCGTTAACTGTAAAACCTTTATAATTGTAGTCCGCTACAAAATACAATGTTGCACTTGTTACACTAGCACCAAAATTAAAAGTTTTTACTGGCTCGCTTGCAATAAAGTTACCGCTTCCGCTTGCTAGTTCAAATTCTCCAATTCCATTTGCTAAAATTGAATTTATTGTCAATCCACTTAATTTTAAGATTGTGCCATAAAGTGTTAATAAATCAGTTTGTTTAATAGATACAATTCTATTTGTATTAATCATTTTATTAGCTCCTTTCTACATTCTCATAACATTTAATGCGTATTTTGTTGTTTTTGTTATACCATTTTTTGTAACTTTAACAACTATTTTTTGTGTTTCAAAATTTGAAATTTTAAATACTGCGTTCATATCTTCGTCAAGCTCAACTAATCCCATATTTGTTTCGCTTGGCTCAACTCCTACTTCGATTTTATCAGCATTACAAGTATTTACAAATTTTAAGGCTACAAAATACCCTGTTCCGCTTAGCGTTCCTGTTGGAGTTAATCCGCCCTCAATCTCTGTCCAATAGCCTAATATATTCTCTTTTAGAGGTATACACGCCGCTTGATATGTCTTTACTTTTGCTCCGAATATTTCCGCCTCGCCGTCCTCGGCTAAAACTTGTATGTTAAGGCTGTCGCTTTCTGCTATTGCTTCAATCATATCTGGTATAGTATTTATTATAATTACATCAGATAAGCTTCCGCCATTTGCTATATATAAATCTTTAAGGGCGTTTACTGTCTTTGTTTTCATACTTAAGCCCCCTTTTTTTAAGCTGTTGCTATTGCTTTTTTAATTAAGTAAATGCCTTTAGGGTTTAGCACCTTGCCGTCTAAAATAACTAACATTTTATTAATCCATTCGTTTGTATCTTCATCAAAGTAGCGTCTCATTCCAAAATTCATGTTAGTATTAATTGCATATTCCTCTGGCTGCCAAAAAATACCTACTACGTCGCCCTCGTTAGCTGTGTCAAAATCTGGTAAAATGTCTGGCTCAACTAATGAAATTGCACGCCCAAAAAATACTCCGTTAGGGTTGGTTGCGTCTCCGTCGTTAACCTCTAGCCCTGTTGCTTGCCTAAATACTGGGTTGTTATTAGCGTCTGCCATTGTCTCTAAATAGCTTTCTACTGTGCTAAGTGGGAAAATGAATTCACCATTTCTGTAACCTAAAGGCAATTTACTAAAGAATTTCTTACGCCATGCTGTCCAATCATTAATATCATTTTCTGTCATTTCTATAACATTCCCTGTTGCTGCCACTCTCGGATCGTTTAAAATACCTAGCATTTGTCCGTTACCTGTTCCGTTAACAATTCCGTCGTCCATTGCTTGTAAAAATGCTATTAACATAACGTTTACTATTTCACGTTCGAAAAGGTCTAATGTTACAATGCTGGATAACAATGTTTGTGATACTCTCAATTCGGCTGTATTTGCACTGAATTCTACATAATCGTTATAAGTTCCGCCGTCTTGCTTTGGTGATACTGTGGCTTCTGATACCCATTTAAAAGTCGCCTGTAATTTTGCAATCGGTACACGTAAATTACCTTGTATATTTAATTTTCTAACCTTATTGTAAAGATTTCCATATTTTAATTTTATTTCGTTTATAAATTCGTTTAGCACTGTTGTAGGTATAGTAGCTCCTAAAGTGTTAGTATTAGCCGAATTATCTCTTAATTCATAAGGGATTTTTGTTCCTTTTTGTGCGTATTCCTTAAAAGCCATTCTATACTCGTAACTTGAATAAATATCCTTGTTATCTCTTTTTTCTGATGATGTGTTAAAGCTTGCAACACTTCTTCCATTTACTAGCACTGCATTATCTGGTACTGCTCTTTTATTTAGTGAAATGCTTCTTGTGTTTTCTTCCTCTGTATCTGTTGTATCTGTGCTTTCGTCTTTGGGTGCTTGTTCTTCGTCTTCAATTTTTCTTATTTGTTCTTTTATGTCGTTTAACTCGTCTATGATGTCTTCTAGGTCGCTTGTTAAACTTCTTAATTCTTCCGCATCATCTGTCTTGCATGCTCTAGCTTTTAAATCTGATTTTCTTTTTTCTAATTTACTTTTTTGATTTTGTAAATACTCTTTAAAATTCATCACTTAACCTCCAATTTCTCAAAAAATAAGAACCTAAGTTTTTCCAACTCAAGTTCCTTGCTTCTTTTCTCTTTTTTAAATTTTTCCAGGGCTTTGTCCAAAACCTCTTTTGAGCTGTCCAGCTCCGCTCTTGTATTTATTAATGTATCTTTATAGGCAGGAAATGTAACTGCCGATACTTCCACTACTGTTCCTATTTTTTTTACACGTCGTAAAGGGTGCTCACTTTCTTTATTTTCCCATTCGTCGTCCTCAACTGTAAACATGAAAGACATTCCTGTTATATCTCCTCTTTCTACTGCACTATATAACGCTCTTGCTTCTGTGTTGTTTTCTGTGTCTAAATTAACAATAACTTTTAAACCATCGTCAATGATTTCTAGTTTCATTGTACTGTTTCCATTATTTCTCCTGCTTCTCGCTAGTGGTATTCTCTTATCGTCGTGATTAACTAAAAATCTAACGTCCGTCAAATCTGCATTTTTTAACGCTCCCTTTTCTATAACCTCATCAAAATATCCAATGTCTGTGACTTTATCATATATAATCGGTATACCCTCGATTATTGTTCCTTTTTCGTCCTCTCCTGCTCTTACTTCAAAATCATAACTTCTATGCTCTAATTTTTTTAACATGTTTAAACCTCGCTTTCTTGTTTTTCTTCGTCAACGACGTTTATATTAACCTTTCCTAATTGGTATTCATTGGCTTTTTCTGCGTCTACCCAATTCAAAGACATTAGACGCTTGTTTTCAAGCTCTGGCAAAGGCGTCAAGCCAAAAATACGCCTTTTCTCATTTTCAAATAATGCACCTGTTGGGCTTAACAGATTTACAAGCTCTATTTTTTGCGTTATTGACATAAAAATTAAATCTTCTGTATAAAATTCTATGCAATTACCGAATGACCTTTCGCGGTCTGTAAATAATTTTTTTGTAAATGCCTGTGCAAAACTTTTTATAATAGGCTCTATGGATTTTTGATAATAAGACTCGTAGGTCTCCTTGGAAAAGTCACCTAAAAGCACATCTAAAGGAATACCCCACGTTCGTAATATTTTTTCATCAATAAATTTTAGTGTTTTATCGTCTACAAGGCTTGCTGTTCTTTGCAACGGCGTAAACTCTGCCTTTAAATCCAAAGGTAAAAAACCACTTTCACTATTATTTAATTTTTTCTCTAGTTTTTGAAGGTCTTGTTCTATTTTTCCATCGTCTAAGAGTGTGTTATATTTAACAATTCCGTTTATTGCGTAGCTTGATTTCATAGCCTTTGCAACACCTTTTAACATGTCATTGTTAAGATTTAATGTTTCTAGTAATGCCCTGTTGTCTGGCTGTCCTAGTTCATTTCCACCCATATATTCATTTACAGAATAGTTGTATCTAATATGTATTATATTATCGTATAAAATTGTTGTTGTTTCTCCGTTTACAAACCAAAACTTTACAAACAACCTATTGCTTGCGTCCTCTATAAAATCTACTCTTATGGGATTTATTGGGTATAGACTTTTATATTCTCGACGCTCTGCCCCTGTTTTATCGTCAATCCATGTAAGGTATGTTGGTATAATAAAGACGTTGTAATTCATCAATAACAAATATGTTATCTTTTCCAAAAATTCACTTGTAGTCATTAACTCATTAGGATTTTCTAAAACATCTTGAACACTGGATTTTATTGGATTAGGATTGTTGTTTTTGTATCTTACGTGCATAGGAATAGATTTTTTTACCTCGTCGGCTATACATTTTAAGGCTTGTTGTACAACATCACTTAAATATATATTAGTGCCGTATTGTGTAAATATAGGCTCATAACCTGTAAAGGTCGGTGCGAATTTTGTTTTTTTCGGCTCTTTTTTAAATAATTTATTAAACCATTCTATTTTTATCAGCTCCTTTCAGATATTGTCTTTAGCTCGTTTCTATATCTTCTAAACATTTCGTACAAACTAACTAATGTTACTGTTCCGTCAATTTTTTCGGTGTTCCTATTTTTTACGATTAGCCCTTGCCTTAGATTATTTAATTTAATACAGCTATTTCCAAAACACCAAACATCTACTGGATTTTGATTGTAATTAATTAAACGGCTTTTTAAATCTCTTTCGACTAGTAATATAGCGTTATTTAATGTATTTGCATTTTGCAAAACTATTTCCACATCTCCATATTTTTTTGACCATCCATAGTTTTCCATTGCATTTAAAAAATCTTTAGAAAATTTCTGGTCGTATCCACATTTATATAAATTTATGTTGTATTGTTTTTTTAGCTTATAAAACCATTCCGCAACTAAAGATAAGTCAATGTCGTTGCCCTCACAAATTGTTATATATCCCTTTTGTGCCCATTCTTTATAGTGTGCTCCTGCGTTATGGTCGTCATTTTCCTTTAATAATTTGCTTTCTGGTATAAAGTACATAGTAAGTATGTATTTAATGTTATTTTTAAATATAAGTGCTTTGGCACAACATAGGTCGGTTGTCTCTGCAAGGTCTACATGTCCTAAACAATAACAGCCGTTTAAATCTTCAATGTTATATTTTGCCTCGTATGTGTAGTCCTCTATATTTAACCAACTTTCGCTACTACTCTGCTTAATATTAAAGTCTTTACATAGTACAAAAATCCTATCAGTCTTGCTTGTTTTTGCCATGTCAATCTGTTCTTCTAAATAATCAAATCTTTTAACAGCTCCTAGACTTGGGTTTGATTTATACCACGAATTTTTATTAGTAAAAATTTCTTGTTCGCTGTCCTGTGTGTAAAGAATTGGTAAATATCTTTTACTTGCTATGCTGGTGTCCTCACCTCTAATTATTGCCCTAGCTTTTTTTATTTCTTCATCTAAATATCCGTCGTTTATAAATCCCTCTGTTGTAATTATTATCATTTTAGGATTATCTTTTAAAGATTGTGATTGTTCAATAGATTTCGCTATAACATTTGTTTTCATTTCATGTGCTTCGTCAATTATCGCCCAATCTATGTTTCTTCCCTCTTTGTTCTTAGTTTTATCAGATAATTTAAAAATTTTAGTATTATTATCTTTTCTTAAAATAAAACGTTGATTTTTTTTGGTGTACCTGTCGTTAGTATCGTATAAATTTCGCATTGTGTTTATCGTATCATACACAATTGATGCTTGATTATCGTCATTTGATGAGCAGACAAGGTCTGCTCCGTCTTTTCCTAGCATAAATTCACTATTACCCAACGCCGAACAAAATTCACTTTTACAATTTTTTCTAGCTATTACTAAAAGGGCTTTTTTAAATCTGTCAATATATTTTTTATTGTCTATAAAATCTTTTGTCATTTTAAAACTGTATAAAATTTCCGTAAATGCTTGTTGCCATAATAACAACCGCATAGGCTTATTATAAAAAGGGCTTTTTGTTAATCTTATACAATTTTCCATAAAATCCATACGTTCCATTGCGTCTTTTGTGTCATAAAAATATTCATCATTATATTTTAAGTCATTTACAAGATTTTCCAACTCTTGCTTTAGCTCATATCCTGCAATAATATTGCCTTTTTGTATTTCTGCATAATACTTTAACAAATAACAATTATTTTCGTTTAGTTCCTTGTTATCTAGTTTCATATTTTCCCCTAGCTTTCAACCATTTGTCCAAAGGGCTATCCGCTTCTGCATTCTCGTCTGCTCCGCTTTTTGCTAATGCTTTAACTATATTTATATATTGTTGTAAATACTCTTTGTACATTTTGCCTGCTGGTGTCGGCTTCTGTTTAGCCTCGTCCTTGCTATTTACTAAAATCTTAGGTAAATTCCTTAATTTTTCTAATTCTTTTTCTAAATAAATCATTTCTTCCACTAAAGGCACATACCTAATATCATTATCAATGTATTCTAATAACTCAAGTTTTCTCTCTTCAATATATTTTTTATTATTTACTTTCATTTTCGCACCTTTATACCTTTTTTACTTTTTTTGATTTCAAATTTTGAAAAATCCCGTTTTTTTCGTTTCTGTTTTT